>CAYSWE010000001.1:0-28705 GCA_964434515.1 uncultured Phycisphaerales bacterium
GTGAAAAAACGCCTCCGCACCGGTGATGTCCTGATACGGTTCGAGCTGCTCGGGTGAGCGCGCAAGGTAGCGAGCCAGGGCCCCGCACTCATCAGCGCCGCGGGGATCGGGGCGGAGGTCGAGCGCCAGGGCCCGGTAGGCGACGAACTCGGCCAACCGGGGCGAGTCTACCTGAATCGTGGTTCGCGTGAGGTGGATTAGGGCGTCTGTTTGGACCCTTCGATCTCGGTAGCCAGTCTCGTCGATTGCCCGCGACACGAGCTCGAACAGCGTGCACAGGTCGGCCGGTGCGGTCGGAAGACCCTTGGGATCCATGTTGCGCAGCTCGTTCCACGCGCAATCGAATGCCGGTTCGAGCCGAGCCGACGCCGTGATTCGGTACAGCCCGATGCTCGACGCCAGGGAGTCCGGCGCGACGCGAATCGCCGCGCGTTTGCCCTGCAGATCTGCCGCGACCCAGTCTACGACGGCCACAGGGACAGTCGCCGACTCGTGTGGTGTTCCCTCGAGGCTTGCGATCGCGACGCGCGCGGCTGCGAGGTAGTCGCTGCGGCCGGGGGTGGCGGCGGCCGGCGTCGCCTCGAGCTGGCCGAGGTCTTGCAGCGCGAGCCGCACGTTGCCGGCGGTGACATGCCTGCGCAGCGCCAGCAGGAGCACCTCGAAGCGGAGGGCGCGCACGTCGGGATGCAGAGGGTCGACGCGTTCGGCCTCGGTGACCAGCGTGGCGGCCTTCTTGTACGCCTTCTTCCGGACGGCGAGTCGCACTCGAACGAGCCATGGTTCGACGTTCGTTGGATCCTGCGCACACCAACCGACGAGGATGGGCTCGAGGATCTTGTCGCGCCTGCGGGCAGCGTAATCGGACGAGACATGCTGGACGAGTCTGCGAAACCGTTCCGGCGTCGGATGGATCTTGCAGGCGGCATAGCGCAGCGCTGTTTCGACGAGGTCGAACTCAGGCAAGCCTGGCTCCAGTGCGCTCAGGGCTTTGTGCAACGCGCAGAGCGCGACATGGCAGTGGGCGGCGCGTTCGGTTTCCGGCTCGTCCTCGAGCCAGAACTGGTTGGCGTCCAAGATGTCCTCGAGCTCCTCGCGTGTGTCTTCCTCGAGGATGGGGCTTCCGGCTAGGTCCAGCGCCAGGATGGAGGTTGCGTGAGCCGCAGTGGGCGCGAGTCGATCCAGGATCAATGCAAGCTCGGCGGCGTCCAGCTTGCGCAAAGCGGGCGGCCAGGTCGTGGCCGGGCTGAGCAGCTCTCCGATGTCCTTCTCGGTGAGCCAAATGGTCCAGGCGAGGATTCCGCCCACAGGATCCTCTCGGTCGGAACTCACGGCGGCCAGCCGGTGGAACTCCTGGCCGAAGACCTGAACGAGCTGGTTTACGGCGACGTTCGGATAGGTTGGGAGTTCGAACAGGTTGGCGAGCGTCCATCGCGCCAGGCGAATCGCCAGGCGGCGGTTGGTCCCGAGGAGGCTCGTGAGCGTGCTTCGCAGGGCGTCGGCGAAGCGCTTCGCGTCGTCTGCACGCCGGGCGCGGATCAGCTCGCTCACCCGGGAATGGACGGTGGCCGCGGTGCCGAGGATCCTCGATCGCAGTGTGCCGAGCGCCGGGGTCGGCGGTTGGCTCGTCGTGCTTCCTTGCAGCATCGAGCCGAGCATTACGGCGAGCGGGTGCGGGGCGGTGTCCGCACCGATCCGGTTGAGAGCGCGCCGCGCTGCGCTGTCGTTGTTGGCGTAGAACGCGTCGATTGCTAGCGCGAGATGGCGCCACGGATCCAGCGGTGCGTCGCGGCCGATGGTCCGCAGCGCCCGGCGTGACGCGTCCGTGAGTTTGCCGTTCGTGGCCTCGGTGAGCGCCTGGACGACCTTCGTTGCGTCCGGGTCGTCGAGCTGGCGCGGGTCGGTGAGGTGACGACGAAGCATGTCGGGCGAACATCCGGCCGCGAGTGCGGCGGCCGGGTCGCCGCCGCGAAGCCGCAGGCCAACCTCGACCTCCTTCCACCGCGACGCGCACTCCGGACACGCGGCCTTGGCTGCGGCCAGCGTCTCCTCGGCTTCACGCTGCATGCCAGCGACAAGGAGGCTCGAAACCCGTGCTTCGTAGGCGTCGGCCAGGAGCGCTCGTGCGGCATCGCGATGTTCGGCGCCTGCCAGCTTGGTCAGGCGCTTGGCATCCTTGAGGGCGCCCATCGAGCGTCCGCTGTCGAGCTTCTTGCGCGCCGCCCCGAGCTGGGTTGGTAGGTCGGCCGGAGCGCGCTGGGATTGCTGTCGCTTTTTTGTTCGCTTTTTTGCCATGGCCTGCGGGCGTCGAGGCTAGCAGGTTGGCTCGTGGCTGGCGAGCGCACGCCGGGCTCCCGGCCCGCTCGGTTACCAGTGGTAGTCCCAGATCCGTGCTGGGGCGATTCGCTCGTTGCGCGCGCCGCTGGCGAGCTGCAGGACGGCGCCGATGGGGCTCGCGGCGAGGTCGTCGCCGCGGGCATTGAACTGCGTGCCGCCCCAGCGCTTGCCGACGGCGACGAGGTCGAACTCGACGAATTGCGCGCGCTGGCGATCGAACGCCGCGTGTCCCAGGAGCCGCGTTTCCAGGCCGATTTCTTGTTGCGTTGGCCGGTCGCTGAAGCCTTGGATCCGCCACCGGCCCTTGCGCACCGCGCGGGTCGCACCGGTCAGCTTCAGGCGCACGATGTCGCCCTCGACCCTGTCGACGGTGGCGATGAGGCGTGCGGTCTGCACGTCGTGTTCACCAAACGGTGGCACTTGACCGCGCACGTTGTCGAGCAGGTTCAGTCGGACCAGTCGCCGGATCAGGGGCTGCGGAACCGCGCGTCGCGCGCCGACCTTGGGTTTGGGCGGGACGAACTGTTTGGCCTCGCTCTTCTTGAACCACGCGTAGTCCAGGTTCCACGCGCGCGCCCTCCAGTCGCGCGGACGGCTGGCACGGTCGCCGCTGGTTCGCGGTAGATCGCGGGTCGTGATGCGCAGCACCAGGCCGTCTTCGGGATAACCGTCGATCCAGCGCTTGGTCTTGCCGAGCTCGGCGATGCGGGCTGCTGGCAAGTGGCGTTCGCTGGCCTCGAGTTCTTGCCACCGGTGGAGCGCGCGCCGCAGCATCCGGGCGACGACGTGTGCGTGGCGCGTGTTGCAAGACGCGAGGAACTTGCCGCTCGGCGCGACCGCGTAGATCCCCTGTCGCGTGTTGGACGGTTGGGTGCGCCCCTTGTAGTGACCTTGCTCGGCGAACTCCTGGAACGTCCGGCACTCGACATCCTTGCCGCGCTGCAGCCGCCCGACCTCGTCGGCTACTGGAA
Organism: uncultured Phycisphaerales bacterium; assembly: GCA_964434515.1. Taxonomy (GTDB): domain Bacteria; phylum Planctomycetota; class UBA1135; order UBA1135; genus CAYSWE01. Next base: position 3,306 of record CAYSWE010000001.1, read on the forward strand.
CGAACTGCTCGAGCAACGCTTGAATCTCGGCTTTGGACCAGACCGACCGCCTGGTCACGACACCGTTGTTTCACACGCAGCCGAGCGGGTGGCCGTTCATCGCCCAGAGCAGGACGGGCTTGTTGGTTCGTTCGCCCTCGATCAGCCCGTTGCGCAGCTCGCTGCGCCACCCGATCTTCCGGAAGGCGAGTTCCTCGGCCGTCGGCAGGATCGCCGCGCGCCATTCGGCCAGGCTGGCTTGGGTGAGTTGGGCGCCTTGCCTTGGGGTTGGATTGCCCGTGGAAACTGCGAGTAACAGTGCAGCAGTGAGGAGTTGCATGCGCAGATTGCACCAGGTTTCCCGCGGAACCACTAGAGCCCGGCCGCTGCGGCAGAACGTTGTGCCGATGCTCGATGCGCTGACCCGTATTGGTTGACGCTCTGTCAAGGGTATAGATGTAACATAGTTGCATTTCAAGCTATCGTATGTTTCGATGCACCCGCCCTTCGGGGCACCTCTCTTCTCGTTAACCACAGACCACAGGAGCAAGATCATGCAAACCTCTCTGCTCGCTTCTCTCTCTCTCGTCGCCGCGTCGGCGGCTCTGTGTGCGCAAGGCGGATTTCCTGCTGCGCAGCCTCTGGGGGCAGGCATCGCCGATTCACCCTCGATGGCCCAGTCGCCGGTTCACGCCCGCGCACACGGCCTCCGGGGGGCACTCCCTGGGACCGAGCGCTGGATTGTTCACTTCAAAAAGCGACCGTTCACGCTCGCCGGCTATCGGGCCGAGATGTGGGGGCGGCGTGATCCGAAGCAGGTAGCCCGAATCGTCGCCGACCTTGAGGCTCGAATGAAGGCGCACCAGAAGGACTTCATCGATGAGGTGGTGTCCCTCCGCGGCGCTGTCGTCTATCAATATTGGATCGTCATTGCTTGTTGCATCGATATTCCTGCGCAGCACATCGCAACATTGCGCAACTATCCGAATGTCGATTGGTTGCAGCCAGACGAACTCGCGACTCCGCAGATCAAGACTGCGACGAATGCGAGGAACCACAATGCCGACGCCCTGCAGGCGCAGGGATTCACTGGGGCCAATGTAGGCCTTGCGATTATCGATACTGGTATCGATATCAATACGCATGGCACCGGTCGCATTCATGTAACGTTGTCGAGGCGCGGCAATACCAACCGGAGCCGGATCTGTGTTGCCCGGCAGATTGGGGCTCAGCCGTTCGACGATGTGCATGGTCACGGCACCGGCGTTACATCCATTGCTGCAGGTTGGCGTTGGCGTACTTCGACCGCGGACAACGGTCACGCATTCGACGCCGCGATTGCTGGATACTCGATCGCGAACGCGACGAATGGAAACTCGGCATTGTCGACCATGGCGGCAGCCTATAACCGGGTTGCGGCGGACGCTGCCAGGTGTCGCATTGTCGCGACAAACCTGTCCTACTCTGGTAGTGCGAACCCCATGTCCGTGGAGCAAAAGGCCATGGACAGTCTCGCGCTCAACGCTGATATCGTCAACTGCACTGCGGCGGGGAACTTTGGTTCGAACGTCTCGCGGAGCCACGCCAACATCAACGGGCTCTCCGTGGCAGCGGTGAGCGAGAATTCGAAGACCTTGGCCGGGTTCTCGTCGCGTGGCATGCAAGGAGGTCGCTATTTCCCGAACATCGCAGCGAACGGGGTCTCGACGAACATGGCGCGTCGCGACAACGAGACGGTCGACTGGGTTGCCTCCGGAACTTCGATGGCGTCGCCGCAGATGTGCGGCGCGGTCACGCTGATTCGCGGTATCAATCGTGCCATGCGGGCGGACGAGACGCGCGCAGTCATGCTTGCGTCGACGTTCGCCAGTCCGGGCACGGGAAGCACGATCAAGGTTCTTGGTCCCGGGGCTGGTTATCTCAAGGACGACGGTGCGCGTGACATCGCGCGCGTGGCCGCGAGACACGGGAGAGCGACGTTGCTTGGGACGACTCGTAGCTTTACGCGCCGAGTCGTGGTTCGTGTTGGGCAGAGGCTGCAATGCGCGATTGCGTGGAACCGGCACAACGTGAACTCGACGAACTGGTCCAACCTAGACCTCCGCTTGAAGCGCGGCTCCTCGACCCTCGTCAACTCGAACTCGTCGCTGAACACCGAGGAGTTCGTTCGTTACACGGCGACACGCAACGAGACACTGACCCTTGAGGTCACCTTGGTCACTCTTGGGGCGGGCGCAAAGAGTCAAGCGTTTGGCTGGGCCTGCTCGCTGTCTACGGGCAGTGCGTCGCTGCCGGGTCGCTACGTGCTCTACGGTCGCGCATGTCCGGGGTCCCGAACGATCCCGGCATTCCACAACGTGCTTCCGCGGGCCTATCGGACGAAGATGGGGCAGTCAGCCAACACATTCCCGCACGCGCGGCGCATGCGCTATCAGCAGATATTCCTTGGCTCGGAGATCGGAGTGTCGCAAGTTTGGAGGCAGCTTTGCTTGCGACGTGACGAACGATTTGGCGGTCCCGCACAACTCCAACGGATTCAGGTGCATCTTGGCCAGTCCACGCGTTCGCCGGCCACGCTTGGCAGAGGGTTCTTGGCCAACTATTCGGGTGCGCGTCGCCTCGTATTCAGCGGAAACCTCAATCTTCCCAATCGCACTGGCGGGGGAGGGACGCGCTCGTTCGACGTGTGCTTCCGGTTCCAGACGCCGTATGTCTGGATTCGCAATGGGCGGAACTTGATCGTGGAAATGGTCAATACGAGCCCGACATCCCGGTCGCACTACGAGGATTTTTGTGTAGGGCGGGACGCAACGACAGCGCGTGCGTTTTCGTTCAATCCGCTGTCGACGACGGCGCAGAGTGTCTATCGCAATCAGGGACTTGTCATGAGCCTGGGGCGCCCGGCACGCAGGATTGCGCCATTCCTCTCGCATAGCGGTGTGCCGGTCGTCGGGCGCTCCTTCCGGGTCTTTTTGTCCAATGCTCGGGCGCGGACCCGGGCGTATCTGATCCAAGGGATGCGCACGTCACGTCCGGTTTCGTTAGCCCCGGGTTGTAGGCTGTACGCGACAGTGCAGTCGATTGTCAGTCGAGCCACGACGAGCAGCGGTGGTTTCGCTGCCGCTACGATTTCGATTCCCAATGACCGATCTCTCATCGGTCGGAAGCTAGCACATCAATGGTGGGTCCGCGATTTCGTGAACCGTCGAGGTTATGTGTTTACCAACGGCGGCGAAGGCCTGATCGGCGGTTGACGGGACGTGGTCCCGTGCTTCTAGAAGCCGGGGCGAACGCTGGCTTGGCACCGGGGGCCGTTCGCACCCGGTTGCCAGGTCAGTAGGTCGTTGTTGTTTGGCATCGACGTGACGCTCGCCAGGCGCATGCCGTGCTTTGCGGCGACGCGGGTCACGTCGTCGAGCTTGCGCACGCCGAGTTGTGGATCGCGCTCGCGCAGGGTCCGGTCGAAGGCCAGGTTGCTCGGTGCGGTGGGGCGACCCGGCACGAGGAATGCCCCGTAGATCACGAGGACGCCGGTCGGTGCCAATCGTGGTGCCAGGCCGGCGAACAAGGCCTCGGTGGTCGACCAGGGTGCGATGTGCAAGAGGTTGATTGCTAGCGCTGCGTCCCACGGCCCGGCCGGCCAGGGCCCGGATTCGAGATCGAGCGCGAGAGGCTCACGCAGGTTGGGCACGGCGCTCGCGGTCCGCCATGCACGGATGCTGGCCAGCGCGGTCTCGCTTCGATCGGTCGGCTGCCATTCGAGACTGGGAAGCTGTGGTGCGAAGAAGGCCGCGTGCTCGCCGGTGCCGGCTGCGAGCTCGAGGAGGCGACCGTCTGCCGGCAGCACGCGGCGCAACTCGGCGAGGATCTCGGCGCGATTGCGCGCGACGGATGGCGAGTACGCTCGTCCGTCCGCGGAGGTGTCGAGCGGTTCCATCCGTTCGGGTCTGCTCATGGTAGGTCGATCCGTCGACTGTTCGGGTTGGTGGTTTGGAGGCAATGCCAGCGGCGCGCAACGCCGTGCGAAGCGATTCGCTCCGCTTGTTCTATCGAGTCGGCGGCGCAGTGCTGTCGATAGGGACTTGGTCCGTGGTCCACCGCCCGCTACACGCTCCGCCTATGCTAGCAGTCTGTCTTGGCCTTGCCACGGCCGGGGCGACGTTTGGCGTGGGTTGGTTGCGCGCGGCCGCATCGGGTGTGTGTGGCGGGGCGCCTGCGGCGGCGTGGGTCGTTGTGACCGCGCTCGTATTTGGTGCGATCTCGGTCGTTACGTTCCGCGGCGAGGCGCGTGGGCGTGCCATCGCGGCGCGGCTTGTGGTCTGTGGTGCGGTGATTGTGGCGCTAGCCTCAACCGCGACCTTGGTCGTGACCGGCAAGTGCGGCGACGTGTTCGGCACCTTCACCTTCTGGCTCGACGACGACATGATGATCTCGTTGCGCTATGCCGCGAACTGCGCGCGGGGTGATGGACTCGTGTGGAACGTGGGCGAGCACGTCGAGGGCTTCACCAACTTGCTTTGGACCTTGATGCTCGTTCCGGCCCACTGGCTGGCCGGTCAGGACACGGTCGCCTTGGTCGCCATCGTGATGAGCACGGCGTTCCTCATCGGTGCCGTTGTCGCGACGTTTCACTGCACACGGCGGCTCGGTGCCTCGCGAACGACCGCGGCGCTCGCGGCGATGACCGTCGCGGGTTCGGCTCCGCTGATCCACTGGACCGCGTCTGGGGGGGAGGCGCCGCTCGCAGCGCTGCTCTTGGTCGTGTTCGCAACTCTCCTGCTCGCGGGTGTGGCGTCCACGGCGCGCGCGGTCGTGGTCGGGATCGTCGCGGGGCTCGCCGTGCTGACGCGCCCGGACTGCGCAGTGGTCGTCGGGGTCTTGTTGGCTTGGTTCACGGTCGTCCATCGTCCCCGGCGGTCCGTGTTGCTCGCCGGTGGCGCGGCGTTCGTCCTGCTGCCAGCCCTCCAGGTCGTGCTCCGCCTGGCCTACTACGGCGAGGTGCTACCCAATACCTACTACCTCAAGGCCACCGGCTGGGATGGGCAGTGGTCGCGCGGCTGGACCTATGTCGGGGGACTCGTCATGGCGCACGCCGCGCTGGTCGTGGCAGCACTCGGCGGGATCGCCGGTCGCAACCGACGCGCGCGGCTGGGGATCGTTTGCGCCATCGCCGCGCATCTGGTCTACGTCGCCTCCGTCGGCGGCGACGAACTGCCAGCAAGTCGCTTTCTCGTTCCCGTGATTCCACTGCTGGCTGCGGTTGGTTTTGCCGGCGCCGAACGGATCGGCTCGGCGCTCGGACCGCATTACCGTCTCGACTTCGTGCTGCCCGGCCTCCTGCTCGTCGTCGGCGGCGTGTCGACCGGGCTTGCGCCGGGGTTTGTGACGCACGAATCGCGCGAGCGGGGTGTCGCCGAACTGCGCAACGTGCAGCTCGGGCGCCTCATCGAGTACAACACCAAGCCGAACGCCACGGTTGCCCACTTCTGGGCTGGTGCAACGGCCTACTTTTCGAATCGTCGCGGCATCGACCTGCTCGGCAAGTGCGACCGGCATGTCGCTCGGCTCCTGGCTCGGCCAGGCCTGAATGCGCCCGGGCACAACAAATACGACTTCGTCTACTCCCTGGGCCTTGGTCCTGACGTTGTGGTTGGTGGGCTCGGCGGTCGAGCCGACCCGCACGCCACCACAGGTCTCGTCGAGCGGTTCCGTCACAGCGACTGCCGGGCCTTCGTGGACCTGCTCGATGACCCCGAGTTCGGCCTGCGCTATGCGGCGCACTCGGTCGGTTCGGCTCCGGACAGTCCGCCGCTGCTACGCTGGTTGTGCCGAGAATGGCACGGCACCTACGTGCGCGGCGGGACGCCCCGCGCCCGCGCCGCCATGGCCTGGCAGCTACCCCCGAAAAAACGACTCTGACACGTTTTTTCCGCCCTGCGCGGAGCTTACTTTCCCGAGGATTCGGACTATATGGAGTGGAAGCCGAGCTGCCATCGGGCCTTGCGTTCAAGGATGTGTTCGCGGATGGTCGATGCATCCACGACCGGGCCGGGCTCGGTTTGTCCTGCTCCCCGTTTGGTTGACAGACTCGCCCTATGGTTCGAAAGATCGACAGAGACCACAGTCGCTTCCGGCAGATCGTTCGGGGAAAGATCAAGCAGGACCTGAAGAAGTTCGTCAGCTCCGGCGAGCTGATCGGCAAGCAGGGCGGCAAATACGTGTCGATCCCGATCCCGCAGATCAACCTGCCGCGATTTCGTTTTGGGCAGAACCCGCAGGGCGGCGTCGGCCAGGGTGAGGGCAACGAGGGAGACCCTGTCGAGGGTATGGGAGAGGGCGAGGGCCAGGCCGGCGAGGACCCGGGGCAGCACGTCTTGGAGGTCGACGTCAGCCTCGAGGACCTGGCGGCGATTCTCGGCGAGGAACTCGAGCTTCCAAACATCGAGCCCAAGGGGAAGAAGGTCATCAGCCAGGCCGGCGGCTCGTGGAAGGGCGTGCGCCGCGTTGGGCCCGAGAGCCTGCGCCACTTCAAGCGCACGTATCGCGAGGCGCTGAAGCGGCAGATCGCCGCCGGACTCTACGATCCGGACAACCCTGCGATCATTCCGATCCGCGGCGACAAGCGCTTCAAGTCGCGCAAGGAGACGGTGCACCCGCAGGCCAATGCCGCCATCATCTACATGATGGATGTGTCGGGCAGCATGGGGCGTGAGCAGAAGGAGATCGTGCGCATCGAGGCGTTCTGGATCGATACCTGGCTGCGTTCGCAGTACAAGAACATAGAAGTGCAGTACATCGTGCATGACGCGGTTGCTCATCTCGTCGACCAGCACACGTTTTTTCATCTGCGCGAGTCTGGTGGAACCAAGATCTCCTCGGCCTACGAACTCTGTCTGCAGCTGATGGGGGACCGCTATCCGGCCGACGAGTGGAACCTGTATCCATTCCATTTTTCCGACGGCGACAACTGGTCGACGCGCGACACCGAGCATTGCGTGAGCCTGCTGCGCGACCAGATCCTCCCGGTGAGCAATCAGTTCTGCTATGGGCAGGTGAAGAGCGCATACGGCTCTGGCCAGTTCAAGAAGGACCTGGACGCCGCGCTCGGTGACGAGCAGCGGCTCGTCACGTCCGACATTCTGGATCGTGATGGGATCCTGGATTCCATCAAGTCGTTCCTCGGCAAGGGGCGCTGATGGCCAACCTGACTCCGGAACTCGCAGCGATTCACGAGGAAGTCAAGGCGCTGGCGAAACAGTATGGCCTCGACACCTTCGAGACGATCTTCGAACTGATCGATTCCGATCAGATGAATATGATCGCCGCTTATGGCGGCTTCCCGACGCGCTATCCGCATTGGCGTTTCGGTATGGAGTACGAGCAGCTTGCCAAGAGCTACGAATACGGTCTTTCCAAGATCTACGAGCTCGTGATCAACAACGACCCGTGCTACGCCTATCTCATGCGCTCGAACGGGCTGACCGACCAGAAGCTCGTGATGGCGCACGTCTATGGGCATTGCGACTTCTTCAAGAACAACTATTGGTTCTCGAAGACCAATCGAAAGATGATGGACGCGATGGCCAACCACGGCACGCGGATTCGCGCCTACATGGATCGACACGGCGTGGCCGAGGTCGAAGACTTTATCGACCGCGTGCACAGTCTCGACAACCTCATCGATCCACACAGTCCGTTCATCCAGCGAGAAGGCCACGCGGCGGCCGCCGAGGAAGCGCAGTCCGAAGTGTCGCGCATGGCCGCCAAGGACTACATGGATCGCTACATCAACCCGCCGGAGTTTCTCGAGGCGCAGCAGCGTCAGCTCGACGAGGAACACGAGCGCAGCCTGGGCTTTCCGGCCGAACCGGCTCGCGATGTCCTCCAGTTCATGCTCGAGTACGCGCCGCTGCAACGCTGGCAACAGGACGTGCTCGCGATGCTACGCGAGGAGGCCTACTACTTCGTGCCGCAGGCGATGACCAAGATCATGAACGAGGGCTGGGCCGTCTACTGGCATTCGACGATGATGTGCAATCACCTGGTCACCGCCGACGAGGTCGTGATCTATTGCGACCATCACTCGGGAACGCTCGCGACACAGCCGGGGCGCGTCAATCCCTACAAGCTCGGCGTCGAGTTGTTCCGCGACATCGAGCATCGCTGGAACCGTGGCAAGTTTGGCCTCGACTATCAGCGGATCGAGGACGCTCATGACCGCCGCAGGTTCGACAACGGCGCTGGACTCGGGCGCGAGAAGATCTTCGCCGTGCGCAAGTCGCATAACGACGTGACGTTCATCGACGAGTTTCTCAATGCCGAGTTCGCCGAAGACCAGAAGCTCTTCGTCTATGGTTTTAACCAGCGCACCGGCCAGTATGAGATCGTTGACCGCGACTGGACCAAGGTCAAACAGCAGCTGCTCTGGTCACTCACAAACTTTGGCCAGCCAAGGATCAGCGTCGTCGACGCCAACTACCAGAATCGGGGCGAACTCTACCTCTATCACGACTGGGCCGGAGTCGACCTGCAGTTCGAGGAGGCGGCGCAGACCCTACGAGCTCTGCACGCGATGTGGACCCGCCCTGTGCACCTAGAGACGCGCGAGGAAGGCAACGGTCGACTGCTGAGCTTCGATGGCGAAGAGGTCCAGTTCCGGGAGCTGGCACCGGCTGCGGATGCGGCACTCGTCGTGGGGCAGGACTCGGACGAGGGCTGATCACCTCACGAACGCCTCGCTCCCCAGACCACGAGCCGGTCGAGCACGACATAGAGGGCACCGACGGCGAGCGGCGGGTTCGCGGTCCTTACGCCCAGCCAGGGGACGTGGTGTTTCCAGGCCCAGTTGCCGAGCCAGGTGCCCTCGAGTTCCATGGCCAGCGCGAGCAGGAGCATGGTGACGTAGAGCCGGCGTTCGGTGCGGCTGCGCGACGCGAGCACGTACAGCGCGAAGAGGCAAGGGCTCAGCCGGTCGATGCCGAGCACGAGGCTCAGGGTGAACCACGGCAGGCCGAGCCAGAGCACGACGTCGTCAAGTCGCGCCGGCATGCGTTTGGCGAGGAACTGGCCCAGGAGGAATAGCAGCACATGCCCTGGCGGGACGAACAACGGCAGATTGCCGAACTGGTAGTCGTAGAGTCCCCAGACGAGCGATAGGACGGCCTCCCCGGCGGTCGCGAAGGCGAGGCACCAGACCATGACCCAGCGTCGTTCTCGGGTTCCCGCAAAGAACAGCCAGGAGAAAACCGTCCACGTGCAGGCATCCACGGCGACCTGCCCCGTCTTGCCCAGCGTTCGATCGGCGACGAGGCCACCGACGATCAGCAGCCCGATCATAAGGGCTTCCCACCGCGCGACGTGCGCGCGACGGTTCACTTCTCGTTGGCCTGTTCGGCGCGGTCTTTCTGCAGGACTTCCGTGCTGGGTTTGTACTCGCCGGACACCGTCGTGATCACGGGCGTCAGGATCCACGTGAACGGAGGGAAGCCGTACCAGTAATTCTCAGACGACGACTCGACGATGCGGATCTCGTTGCCACCATCCGCGGAGATCGCCTGGGTCAGCTTGCCGACCATCGTATCGAGGGTCGTGTTACCGAACAGCGGGATGGCGACGGCCAGATTCACACCGACGTTGGTCGTCGACGTGACGTAGATGGGTTTGCCGTCCTGGCCGACCACGCCATTCCAGTGGCGTGCCGTGGACGCGAACGTGCAGGAGCTTGCCAAGAGCAGCGTGAGAGCGAGGCTGAGGTGTAGTCGCAACGGTTTCTCCCTGTTGTGGTGAGCCGTGGAGTGTGGCGTGCCCGAGTTCTTGCGCAACGCTCTGTCGTGCGAGAGGGCGCTACTTCCGGCCGAGCCACCAAACGAACAGCATCAAGCCTGCTTGCGAAGCGATGCTCACACCCCGGCTCGGCGCGGCGATGCCCAGAGCGGTTGCGTCGTGCAGGGCACCCAGCTGGTGCAACGGGATCATGGCGCCGAGCGTGGCCACGAGGCCCCAGGAAGCCAGCTTGCGCAGCCGCTTGATGGCGAAAGCCGCGCCGGCGATGAGTTGTCCGAGGCCCCCGGCGTAGACAACGCCCGGCGTGCCGGACAGGGCCGACGGCAGGCGATTCATGAGTTGTTCGGGCGACAGCAGGGCCCAGCCGCCCGTCGCTAGGAACGCGAGACCTGCTGCCCACGCCGCTCGCTCGCGAACCGTGTCCCAGAGAGCGCGTTTGCGGAAGAACGGGAGGTGGAGAACTGCGAATACGGTGAAGGAGATTCCAAGGAAGAGCATGGCGGGGCACGATACTCGAAGCTTCGCGGTTCGGTGCGGAAGACTCGGGTAGGATGCAGTTCCCATCGACTACACGACTGTCGCGCAATCGAACCTACGAGGAGGCTTCTCATGATCACGCATCAATCCAGGTCGCGGTTTCTCGCCGCGTTGGCTGTCTTGCTTCTTGGTGGCTTGGCTTCGGCGCAGCGACGCGTATGGATCGTGGATGGCGACGGCCGACCAGGAACCGACTTCCGCGTACTGCCAAAGGCCGTCGCCGCTGCGAAGGATGGTGACGTCATCCGAGTGCGCCGCAGGGCACTCTCGGTTCCCTATCGGGGCTTCGCGACGAGTAAGGCCTTGTCCATCCTGGCCGAGTCGGAAGGGATCCGGCTTTACACGCAGGTGACGGTCCACGATCTAGCCAGGGGGAAGGACGTCGTTCTGCGAGGGTTTGCGTTTAGCGCGCTTTTTCCACAAGGCGATATCGACCTGGTGACGGTGCGCGATTGCCGAGGGCGGGTGCTCATCGAGCAGTCGACCATGGAGCAGCCTTTTCCGCGGCGTGTTTGTGGTAAGGCCGCCGGACTTTTCGTGAAGGATTGTGCTGACGTCTCCCTTCACCAGCTCAAGGTCTCCGGTGCTCCAGGGATCCGTGTTCAGGGGAGTTCGCTGCACGTGGCGAATTGTGACGTCCGTGGCGTGAGTGCCTGGCAGGTGCACTTTGTCTACTTCGGTGGATGCATCGCGATGGACGCTTCGGGCTCGATGGTCGACGTAGCCGGTGGCAAGCTCACGGGTGGCTCTGCGCCGTTCGTGCAGGTGTCCCTCGTTGTCCCAGCCCGCGAGGCTGTTCGACTCGACCGCACCTCCAGGCTGACCCTTCGCGGCGACGCGAGCACCGTGGTTCGCGCTGGTGAGCCCCACTTCACAAAGGTCGCAGTCTCGGCGATCCTCGGTACTGGACAGCTCGTCATCGACCCCAGCATCCGCCCCCTGTCGGCCAACGGTGCGCCGCCGATCGCTGCGAGCCTGCGCACGACGCGCACGCGCCTCCCGGCGCTGGCGATGACGGGCGCCGGTCCGGGGGGGACGGCGCGCGGTCAGCTGTTCTCACCCCGCGGCGACTTCGTTTGGATCTTTCATGGCCTCGTAGCCGACAGGATTCCGCTCCCAATCCTCGGCGGCAGCTTGGCCCTGGACCCGCGCGTGATCTTTCTCGTCGCTCAAGGGAGGCAAGGCGCGACCGAGCACTTCTCGGCAAGCTTTTCGATTCCCAAGCTCCCGGGGCTCGTTGGTTTCAAGTTCGGCTGGCAGGCGGTCAGCGGGACGGTTCGTGGGCTACGGTTGTCCAACGCGGTCCTGGCCGTCCACTTCTGACGAAGAGCACGCCGTCTTGGCGGGGATGAGCGGTGCGACCAGGAAGCCGATAAGCAGCCCGATCCAGCCGGCTTCTTTCCAGTGGGTCCAGGATTGCACGGCAAATCCGAGCACGGCAGCGAGGATCACGACCGCGATCCTGCGTGGAGATGAAAGCGCTCACAACATGAGTGGATTCTCGCGGGGTAGGAACGTCCAAGCTACGCGCTCAGTGTATCGGAGACACCACTAACGCGTCAGCGCTAGCTCGTAATTGCACACGCGGCGAATCGCGGCGGCAAAGTTCGCTTCTTGGAAGTTCGGTGTGACGAGAAACTCGCCGTCCTTGCCGCCGCTCCCCGTGTCGACGCAGATTGTGCCGACGCCGGCGCGGCTGCCGGCGAGGATGTCGCAGGTTGCTTGGCCGATGAGCCATGAGCGGCGCAGGTTGAGGTCGAACTCCTGTTCCGCCATCTTGAGCATGCCGATGTTGGGCTTGCGAAACACCGACTCCTTGCGCCAGCGCCCCTTCCCCTTGGGATGATAGAGGCACGCGTAAAACTTGCGCAGTGGCACGCCGGCATTGGAAAAGCCTTCGAGTACCTTCTCTTGGAACTTACGGAAGTCACGCTCGCGTAGGACCCCCTCGGCGACCCCGCGCTGGTTGCTGGCGATGAAAATGTCGATGCGTGTGGTGTCGATGCGGTGGAGCGCTGCCAGCGCCCCCTCGTAGAATCGCGGCTGCGTGTAGTCTTCCCGGTCCGTCCAGGGTTGGACCAAGATTCCGTGCAGATCGAAAAACAGTGCCTGTCGTGTCCCGCCCTTGGCCATGGTCTCTGTCCTCGTTGCCGTCTTGTCGGGTGTGCGTCGTGCACGCCCGTCGGGCCAAATGCCCGCGAAAGCCCGATCGGATCGGATCGCTAAGCTCTTGAGGATCACGGAAAAACTCCCGAAAGAACGCTGCGGGGGCTCGCAGCAGCCCGACAGGGATGCGAAGCTTGTCTTCCGGAGACCCGTATCCGTCCCAACCTGAGAGATATCCTGGCCTTGCGAGGATCTGCGCCCGTAGCTCTGTTTCCCACCCGGCCTGAATGAGAACCAATCCACAGTGAGTACCCAGGGCGATTCTGACCACGATCCCGCCGACCGAGATCCAATCGCGGCCGGGCTTGGATCCTCGCGTCGCGTTCTCTCGCGGGCGAGCGACGAGGAGCTGATGGTCTGCGTCAGCCGCGGCGACTTGCCGGCTTATGAGCACCTGGTCGAGCGCTACAAGGTTGGTGTCTACAGCCTGTGCTACCAGATCCTGCGTTGCCGTGAGGACGCCGAGGAGGCGAGTCAGGACACGTTTATCAAGGCTTACCGCGCGCGGGCAACCTACGACCCGGAGCGTGCGGTTGCACCTTGGCTGCTGCGCATCGCCAGCAACGCAGCGCGCGACATCCTGCGCAAGCGCCACACGCGCGTCGTGGTCAACTCCGATCTACTCCTCGCCGAGTCCGATCGCATCCCCGACACCAAGCAGGACGAAGCCAGTCAGCGCATGGACAGCGAGGAGGTCTATCAAGCGCTGGGGGATCTGAGCGAGGACTATCGGTTGCCGCTGGTGCTCAAGTACCTGCATGGCCTCACCAATCAAGAAATCGCTGACTCGATGGGGATGTCGCTCTCCAGTCTCAAGGTGCGATTGAGTCGCGCCCGAGAGATCCTGCACTCTCGGCTGTGGCGGAGGTGGGACCAATGACTGCGCGCGATGCCTGTCGTGCGGTTCGTGGCCTGTTGTTCGCGTACTGCGACAGCGAGCTGACGCCGGTGCAACGGGAGCAGGTCGATGAGCATGTGACCGCTTGCCGTTCGTGTGGGATGGAGCTGTCGCGTTGCGAGCTCGAGCTCATGCGCTTGCGTGAGGTGCTCGTGCCGATGGAGCCGACGGCGCAGTTCACGCAAAACGTCATGGAGAGCGTGCGCGAGATCGTCGCCCGCGAGGCAGCGCACGCGCCGCCGCAAGGCTTCACGCGCAAGGTCATGGACCGGGTGCGCGAGGAGGCGGGGGTTTCGCCGACGCCGTCGAGACTCGGGCGGTGGGGATTGCGCAGCTGGAGCGCGCGGCCTCACGCTGGGCCTCACGCTGGGGCGCACGCGGGGGCGCACGCTGGAGGCCGTCGTCCGCTGGGGGCCCGCGTACTCATCGCAGCTGCGGCCGTCCTGCTCGCGGTGATCTCGGTCGTGATCGCGTTGCGCAATCCAGCTGGCGAAACTGGTGCTGTACGCGCCGATTGGATTGTGGCCAGTGTTGTTGGTAGCGATGGGCTTGGTAGCGACGTTCTTGGTAGCGACGTTCTTGGTAGCGACGCTGCAGGGATCGTGCAGGCGGGCAACGTCCTCGACGTCCAACATCGGTTTCACTGGGACGACGAACTCGTCGTGGTCGAGGCTCGCTCGGCCGGATCCGGAGACGGGCGTTGGCGCATCGAGTTTCGTGGACGAACCCAGGTCGAGTTCGTCGCGCGAGGTCACCTGCGGGTTGACGAAGGCGATGTGCGGTTGGTGCGCATGGAAGGTTCCGCTCCGATCCTTCTCGAAGGGCCGAGTGGTGAGTTCCTGCGAATGACGGGTAGCGCGCGTGACCCCGAATCGACCGAGCCAGGGGCCGGTGACTTCGACGTCGAAATCGACCGCGTCGAGCATGAGAGTGGCGCGCTGGCCGCCACCGGGCTGCGACGCGTGCGGCTGCGTGTTCGCGAGGGGCGGGTCTCGCTTCGCCAATCGGCGTTGGCCGACCCCGTGGTGGTGGATGCCGGGTTCCAGGCGTGGCTGGAGCCGCTGCGGCCGCTGCGCATCGAGCCGCTTCATGGCAGGGCGCTCCGTGAGCGCCCGGTCGCGGCCAGCAAGCCCGTGCGTCCTGCGCGCGAGCTGCACATTCGTGGCTATGTGACCGACGTCGAGCGCAATGGCGTTGGCGGCGCGCGTGTGACGCTGCACGTCCATGGCAGGGGGCCGACGGAGGTCCTCGCTCGCGCCGATGGACTGTTCGACCTGCGAGCGGAGTTGCCGCGGATGACTCGTGAGACTCCGGAGAGGGAGATGTGGTTGTCGGCGCGGGCTGACGATCGCGACGACCTCGCGATGGTTCCGTTCCACCCATTGACGCGACGGCCCGAGGCTGGCGAGGTCCTGTTCGAGTCGGTGCAGCTCACTCGTTCGCAGAAGTTCCGTGGGCGTGTGGTCGCGGCCGCCGGTGCGCCGGTGCGCGACGCGAGGGTGCGGGTTCTGCGCTATGACTCGTTCTTTGGGCGGGCGCGGTTCTTGACACAATCCGATGCGCACACGGATGGCGCTGGACGTTTTCGGCTCTCCAGGTTGGTGCGCGAGCGTCGCGGTGAGACGACGGTTCTTTTGATCGAGCCCAAAGGGGCGCCGCCGTATGCTGCCTACGGGCTGTTGTCGGGAGTTCTGGCGCAGGGTGGCGGGGAGCACGTCGTGCGGGTTTCGGCGCCGCGCCAGGTCGAACTGCGCGTTCTGGATTCAGGTTCACGATTCGTTTGGGTCGAGCGCCGTCCTGCTGGGCCGGCCGGCCGCTTCTATCGGAACGTCGAGAAGCTTGCGTTGGCCCCGTCGGCGCGGACACTGCACGTGGAGATCGGTGCGGGCGAGCGAGTGCGCTGGTGGGAGGACCGTGGGACCGGTTCGCCAGTGCTCGGGCATGAGGCCAAAATCGCGCAGATCCCTACTGGTTCGGCCAGTGAGCAAGGCGTCGCCTTGCTGGAGCAGCCGTTTGCCGACCTGCCTCCCGCGGCGACGACTCCTACGGCCGCAGGGGCCGAGTTTGTGCCACTGCCGGGCCTGACGGCGTCGCTGTACGGGCGTTTCGGTCCGCGGCGCGGCTCGTCCAGGCACCGCGCAGCGCGGGGCCTGGCGCAGGTTTCGGTGCACTTGCTCGAGACATCGCTGGCGCGAGTTGCGGGTGCGCAGGTCTTTGTTCGTGTCGACGATGGACCGGCGTACTTTGTTGGCTGGAGTGATCAAGACGGCGCGATCGACCTGGGGCGGTTGCCTGTGGGGTCGCATGTGATGGCCTTGGCCGTGCAGGAGCGTCCCGCCGTCGGGCTGGGCGCCCACCGCTTCGTGGTTGGCGCGACCGACTCGAGCCAGCTGATCACGGTGAGTTCGACCCGGGGCATTCGGGGGCGTGGCCTCTCGGCTTTGGCGGGTGCCGCCTTCGCCAACGCGTTCGCCGAGCTTGCGGTCGTGAGCGGTCCGTTCCAGGGCTTCACCACGGGTGTCTCGATCGGTGCCGACGGGAGTTTGGACGCCGTGGATGTTCCGCCCGGAAAGGTGCAGGTGCGCGTCGGCAACCGGCGGGTCGAGGTCGACAACCGCTACGGTGAGGTCGAGCTACCCGATCCCAAGGAGTGGGGGCGGTAGCCGCCCTCACTCCCGAGGCCATGGTGCTGATGTCGGGAGCCACCGAACGTCCGTCGCCATTCGATACGATCTATGCGTTCGCCACGCCCGGTGGCGTGGCGCGGCGCGGCGTCTTGCGCATCTCGGGACCGCTGGCGTTGTCCGTGGTGCACGAGCTCTCCGGCGAGGAGTTGCCGCGCACGCGCAGCGCGCAACGTCGCCAGCTGCGGCTCTGGGGTGAGTTCCACAGCGTCGCCCTGCCGGCCATGTGCTTGGTGTTCCCCGGGCCCGCTTCTTACACTGGAGAAGACATCGTCGAGCTACATTCGGTGAGTTCGCCGCCGATCGCCGAGCTGCTCGCGGAACAACTGCGAAGGCGCGGTGTTCGGCGTGCTGAACGCGGCGAGTTCACGCGGCGCGCCTTTCAGAATGGCAAGCTTGGCCTCGCCCAGGCGGAGGCCGTGATTGCGTTCATCCGTGCACGGGACGACGAGTCGCTGCGGCGCGCCGGGGCTCTCCTGCTCGAGGACAGCAACGTCGCTGCCAATGGGTTGCGCGAGCGGTTGCTCGGTGTCTTGGCGCTCTTGGAGGGCGGGCTCGACTTCGAGGCGTTTGAGACTGGCGCAGTCGAGGTCGAGGCATGGTTACCGGAGCTGCGCAGCATCGCACGCACGCTCGCCGGCCAGTGCGCGCAGAGCGCTGCCGTTGGGGCCGAGACCGCGCTGCCGAGCTTTGTGTTGCTCGGGCCTGCGAACGCAGGCAAGACGAGTCTGTGGAATCTGCTGCGGGATCCCGAGACGGCCTTTGCGGGCCTTGTTTCCGACATGGCCGGGACGACTCGGGACCTGCGCTGGGCGGTTTGCGGGATGGGCCGTTATCGGCTTGCGGACTCGCCGGGACGCGATGTCCATCGGGATGCGGGCGAGGATCAGGAGCTACGGATTCTTCGGCAGGAGCTCGCGCTGACGGATGGCTATGTCTGGATGAGCCCGGCCGATGCGCCTATGGCACCGCCCACCGAGCTCGGGACACCGTTGCTGCTAGTCAACTCGCGGTCGGACCTGACGGACCCTGGCGGCGTGTCCGCGGGGGGGCAGGCCTTTGGCGATGCTTCGGAGTTGGCCTGTTCGGTGCGCACCGGGCATGGCGTTGCCGAGCTGCGTGCAGCATTCCAGAGCATGGGCCGGCGCGGGACGTGGGCGGAGGACTGGGCCAGCCTTGTGCGCGGTCGCCTGCGCGAGGCGCGCGATGCGGCCGCGCGCGCCACGGCATCGGCCGAGGCGGGCCTCGGCGCCGAATGTGTCGCCGCGGAATTGCACGACGCGGTCGCCGCGCTCGATCCCGTCGATGCCGCGGCGGTGCCGGAGGCGCTGCTCGATCGGATCTTCGCGAGCTTCTGCCTCGGCAAGTAGAGTGAGGATCGCTGCTTGCGGCAATCCGAGGCTGTGGTACGCTAGCGGCACCTCGGTGGATACCCACGCCGGCGAGGTGCCGGCGGGCGGCCGGCGTGCCCGACTTCGGGCCGCAGGGAACGTGGGCGAACCTTGATTCTTGTCCTGCCTTCTTTTCGAGGCTCCACAGAGAGGCTCTGTGCTTCGCGATGCGCTGTCCCCACTGCAAAGCGGACAATGACCGCGTGGTCGATTCGCGGTCTTCCGCGGACGGCTTCACGATCCGACGCCGCCGGCAATGTGCTGCCTGCGGCCGGCGCTTCACGACGTACGAGAAGGTCGAGGCCACGCCACTGCGCGTGGTCAAGAAGGACGGCTCGCGGGTTTCGTTCGACCGCGATCGCATTCGCGATGGTCTGTTCCGGGCATGCCACAAACGGCCGGTGTCCAAGGAGCAGATCGAAGCGATCGTCGATCGGGTCGAGCGGCAATGCAGCGAAGCGTTCGATCGCGAGGTTCCGGCTGCGATGATTGGCAACCTCGTCATGATGGAGCTTCGCAGTCAGGATCAGGTCGCCTATGTCCGTTTCGCATCCGTCTATCGCGAGTTCAAGGATGTGACACAGTTCCTCGAGGAGCTGCGTCCTATGCTCGAGAAGAACCCGGACATCGAAGGCGAAGCTTCTGCTTGACGGCATTGCTTGACTTCGGCTGATCCACATCTGGATGACAGATGCGACTGAAGCGACTCACGCTACATGGATTCAAGTCGTTCGCGGA
This sequence comes from uncultured Phycisphaerales bacterium, assembly GCA_964434515.1. Lineage (GTDB taxonomy): Bacteria > Planctomycetota > UBA1135 > UBA1135 > CAYSWE01. The sequence goes on from CAYSWE010000001.1 coordinate 21,482, forward strand.
GCGGACGGAGTTCGACTTTACCGAAGGCTTGACCGGCATCATCGGGCCGAACGGGTGCGGTAAGTCCAACGTCGTTGATGCGATGAAGTGGGTGCTGGGTGACCAACGCCCCTCGAGTCAGCGCAGCAAGGAGATGCTGGACGTCGTGTTCCACGGTGCCGAGGGGCGTCCCGGGATGGGCCACGCCGAGGTCACGTTGGTGCTCGAGCTCGGCACGGCCGATCCGTATGGCGATGGCCCGGGGCCGGATGCTGTGCGGCCGGATGCTGGGCGGCCGGATGCTGGGCGACCGGATGACCTGGACGCCCGCGTCGAGATGACGGTGGGGCGGCGCTTGTTTCGCACGGGCGAAAGTGAGTACCTGCTCAACAATCAAGTCGTCCGGCTGAAGGACATCAAGGACGCGTTGCTCGATACCGGCCTTGGAGTCGGCGGTTACTCCGTGATGGAGCAAGGCCGGATCGACGCCGTGCTCTCCGCCAATCCCGATGATCGGCGAGCGATCTTCGACGAGGCCGCCGGGATCAGTCGCTACAAGGTCCGCCGCAAGGAAGCGCTCCGCAAGCTCGATCGGACCGAGCTGAACCTGGCGCGCGTCCTGGATATGCGGCAGGAGAAGGCGAGCCGTGTGCGATCACTCAAGGTCCAAGCCACGCGCGCTCGGAGCTACCGGGAGACCAGCGAGCGGCTCATGGCGTTGCGCGTCTCGCTGGCCGTCCTCGATTCGATTCAGCTACGGGCCAAGCTCGACGAGGTCGAGTCGGAGTTCGAGGGCTTGTCCGATGCGGTCGCCCGGTTCGAGAGCCAGCGTGAGGCGGGCCGCGCCGAACTCGCCGAGTCCGAGGCCGAGGCACGTGCGTTGGTGGCGCGGCTGGCCGAGTTGCGCGCGGTGGCCGCCGAACTTCGTAGCGAAGAGCGCAGCCGGCGGGAGGGGCTGGAGAGCGCAACGGCCCAGACCAAGAGCCTGGACGAGACGGCGACGCGGTGTGCGGCCGAGGCCGAGGCCGTGCGGGAGACTGTCACGCGCAATCAGCAGGATCTCGAGGAACTCGTGCGCCAGGAGGATGAGCTGGCACGGTGTCTCGAGGGTGCGGTTGCCGACCTACCGGGGCTCACCAGGGTCGCTACCGAGACGCGCGCGGCATTCAAGAATGCCCAGCGCGAACGCGAGCGCGTCCAGTCGAGGATTCTGGAGTCCATGCACGAGCGTACGCGTGCCAAGAACCTCGTGCGCGACGAGGAACTGCGCATTCGAACCGTCGACGCCGGACACGAGCGCCTTGCGGCGCAGCTCGCGGAGGTTGGGCGCAAGCTCAGCGACAGTCGCCGCGAGGGCGCGCGCGAGACGCGTATTCATACCGATCTCACCGAGCGGCTCGAGCGTTTGCGCCGCACGGTCGAGGCGCACGCGCAGCGACTCGGCGCCGACGAGGCCGATCGCGCGGCGGCGGTCGTGCACCGGCACGAGCTCGTCGCGCGGCGATCCGCGCTTAGCTCTCAAGTGGCCGTGCTGGAAGAGCTCGAGGCTTCGCGCACGGGATTCGACGACGCCGCGCGCGAGCTGATCGAGTCCGGCGATGGCGTCGTTGGCAGTCTGGTCGAGCTGCTGGACTGCCCGGTCGAGATTGGACCGGCGCTGGAGGCCGTGTTGGGCGCGCGCGTGCAGGCTCTGGTGCTCGAGGATCGCGCTCGCGTGCATGGGGCGCTCGATGCGCTTGCGGCGCGCGATGGCGGTGGCAGCCTGGTGCTCGTCGACCTCGCTGCGGCGCCTAGCGGCACGTCGGATGCCGCGGTGCATCGCTCGCTCGCCGCGCTCGAGGCCAGCCCCGATGGCTTGGCGCTCGCGTCGTTTTGCCGGGTGGACCCGCGCGTTCGTGGGTTGATCGACGCGATGCTGGCGGACGTCGTGCTCGTGCAGGATCTCGCCGCGGCCGAGCGGCTGCGCGAGTCGGGCCAGACGTTTGTGACTCTGCGGGGCGAGGTCATGGATGGTGCCTGGTTCTGCGGCGGCAAGGCCGAGGTTTCCGCTGGGCTCTTGCAGCGGCGTGCGAGTCTGGAGAGCCTGCGCGACGAGCTTGGGCACATGGATGGCGAGCTCGATGAGGCGCACGCTGCCGAGGCTTCGCTCGAGGGCGTGTTGGCGCGACGGGCGCGGCAGGGACGGCGGCTCGACGGGCTGACCGACGTGTTGGTTTCCAAGCAGACGGCAACCTGGCACATGCTCCAAGCGCGTGAGCGGCGTGAGTCGGAGCTGGAAGAAGAGCTCGAGGCGGGCAGGGCCGAACTGCACTCGAGGAGTGGCGAACGAACCGAAGGCTTGGCGCGCATGATGACGCCGATGCTCGATTCGATGCTTTGCGAGCGGCGTGAGGCGCGGTTGGCCGATCAGCAGCGTGAGCTGAACGATGTCGTGCGTGAGCATGATCGCTTGGTGACGGAATCTCAGGATCGCTTGGCGGAGCTGCAGTCGCGCAAGGCGGGTCTCGATGCTCAGCTCGGTGGGTTGCGCGAACGGCGTGGGCTGCTGGAACGGACCCTGGCCGAGCTGGATGCGCGGGCTGCGACGCTGGGCCAGCAGGGCAAGCGCGCGCGCGAAGAGCAGACGCGTTTGGTCGGCGACGTCGCGCGCTGGCGGGGCGAGTTGGCCGACTTTGCTTGTCGAGCAACGTTCACGGAAGATTTGGCGAAAACCGTCGCCGCGAGCGTCGAAGACCTGGAGCGAGGCACGGCCGCGCAGCGCTCGGCCGTCACCGAGTTTGAGGAGCAGCTCTTGGCCGCGAGGGAGGCTCGAGCCAAGGCCGAACTGGATGCCCGCGAGGTCGCGAGTCGGCTGCAGCGCATGGACGAAGAGATCCAGGAGGCCTACCGCGTCGATCTCGCGCGGGTGCGCGGCGATCATGACGGGCGTGGGCTCTGGGCCGCGAAGCCGTTCCTCGGACCCGAGCTGCCGCCCGATGGCGAGGTTCGCGAGCGCGTTCTGGCTGCCTCGATGCATGGCCCGCTCTTGCCTCCGGACTACTACGAGCGCGAGGATTCGCTGCCCCGCTGGTTCGACGATCCCGAGTTCGTCCCCGACGACGCCAAGCGCGAGGTCGAGGTTCTGCGCGCGCGGATGCAGCGCATGGGTTCGGTCAATCTGGACGCAGAGGCGGAGCTCAAGGAGATCCAGGGCCAGTACGCGCAGCTGGAGCGGGATTGCACGGACCTCGAGGAGGCGCGCCGTGAGCTCATGAGCACGTTGCAGCGGATCAACGAGGAGTCGCGTGTTCTGTTCGAGCAGACGTTCGAGGCGGCGCGCAAAAACTTCCAAGAGATCTTCCGCAAGCTGTTCCAAGGCGGGCGTGCCGACATCCGGTTGGTCGAGACCGACGATCCGCTCGATGCCGGCATCGACATTTTCGCCCAACCACCTGGCAAGGAGCTGCGCTCGATTCGGTTGCTCTCTGGTGGCGAGCGTAGCCTGACGGCGTTGGCGATCCTGTTCGCGGTGTTTCAGATCAAGCCCTCGCCGTTTTGCATCCTCGACGAGGTCGATGCGGCCCTCGACGAGACCAATGTCGAGCGGTTTTTGCGTGTGCTGAACGAGTTCACGGACAACACGCAGTTCCTGGTCGTAACCCACCACAAGCGCACCATGGCCGACTGCCGCGTGCTCTACGGTGTGACCATGCCGCGCAAGGGGATCTCGACGCGGATGTCCGTCAGCCTGGAGCAAGTCGAAAGCGGCGCCGTCGATGATGTCCTCGACGCCCGGCCGACCGGGCGCACGCCCCGCATCCGGCCCGCAGCCCAGGAGGCGAGCGAAGCCTAAGACTCTTCCAGGCTTCAGCGCACGCGGAAGCGGGTCGCGACGGCGTGGACGCGGTTTTCGTAGCGGTAGCGCCAGTGGGCGGTGACGCGCACCAAGTGATGGAGCTGGACGCTGGTGTTCACCGGGAAACGGGAGACCAGAATCGCGCTCGTGCCGGGATCGACGCGTTCGTTGGCCGGTCCGAACTCTTCCGTCGCCGGGTCCCAGGCTTGCGCGCGTTCGAAGGTAAAGCGCCGCCCGATGTCGTCCTCGATCCAGGTCTTGGCGAGCGCCAGGTCGACCGGGGCACGGCTTGTGTTGGTCACGTGCATCGTGACCTGCCAGGCGCGGTCCCCGGCTTCGCTCATCGGGTCTTCGACGAAGCTGGCCTGCACGTCGAAGCGGAGTCCGCGTGGGTGCACCATGGCGCGGGCGTGGCCCACGCTCGCAAGGCCGGGTCGATCGACCAGGTCCGGGAGCGTCTGCAGGGGCGTCTCGGTGGTGGTGGAGCAGCCGGCGAGGGCAAGTAGGAGCCCCGCGAAGAGGACGCGGGCGCCATGAGGAGAGGTTCCCTGGTTGGATGCGTGCACCGGCGTATCGTCGGGCGGTGATGGACCTTGGTCCAGGGCGCGACGGAGCTTTTTGGACGGGTCGCCGTTATCCTCGCCAAGATGAATCGTCGTACGTCGAGTGTGTCGCTGGCGCTGGCCGCGGCCCTAGTCCTTTTCGCCATTCAAGGCAACAGCCAAGCCAAGCGCCAAGGCCAGAGTAAGACGGCGCAGGAGATTTTGGCGGGGCTTCCGAAGGCGATGCAGTCGATTACGGCCGTCGACCTCGAGGCGCACGCCAAGACGATTACGGCCGACGACTATGCCGGCCGGTTGACGGCGACCGAGGGGCAGCTGAAGGCGGCGAAGTATTTCGTCGAGCACTTCAAGAAGCTCGGCCTCGAGCCGCTTGGGGACACGGCGGCGGGTGAGCGCACCTTCTATCAGCATTGGCCGGTCGTGTTCGAGAAGCTTGTCGCGGCGGACACTGGGCTCTTCGCACCCAAGGGCAACAAGGTCCACAAGAGTGGCGCGTGGTTCCTGCCGCGCAAGATCAAGAAAAAGACCGTGTTCCGCGGCAAGCTCCTGTTCGCCGGCAGCAGCGGGATCGAAGACCTGGACCTTGCTGGAACGATCCCCGTGGTCCACTGGGCGCCGATCGGCGCGTCGGGGCGACGCGGCGTGATGGGCGCGATCAGCTCGGGTATGCGGCTGATCGGCAAGGTTGCGAGTTACGCCAAGAAGGCCAAGCGGGCCGGTGCCAAGGCGTGTGTTCTCGTCACGAAGTCGATGCCCGTAGCGTTTGTTTCGGCTACGAACATGTTCACGCGATACCCGGGCAAGCCGCTGCTGACGCGGCCTGGTTCCGGTCGCAATCGGATGGCAGGCTTGGTCCCGCGTGTTCCGATCCCGACGCTCGTGCTCAGCGGCAAGGATGCAGCGGCCGTGCTCGGTTGGATCGGGCTCAACGAAGAGCTTGCTTACACAGAGGAAGACGACCTGGCTGTGGGCAAGCGCTCGACGCGGCGATTCCGACTGTTGGTCAAGCCGACGACCGAGAAGGGGCAGGCCGTCAACGTGTGTGCCGTGCTGCGCGGGCGGGATCCGGACCTTCGGTCGCAGGCCGTGATCTATTCCTGTCACATGGATCACCTCGGTTTGGCGCCAGACGGCGGTGTGTTCAACGGCGCCGATGACAATGGTTCGGGGTGTTCGACTGTTCTTGAGATCGCGCAGGCCTACGCAATGCTCAAAGGTGACGATCGGCCACGTCGCAGCATCATCTTTCTCGCGGTCGCGGGTGAGGAGTTGGGGCTGTGGGGATCGGCCTACTACGCGAAACATCCGACTTGGCCGGCCCAGCAGATCATCGCCGACGTGAACATGGACATGCTCGGGCGCAGCACGGAGCGGGTTCCACCCGACACCGTGGCGTTGACTCCGACCTATCGTCACACCAACTACTCCACGCTGGCTCGTGACGCGGCGTTCCTGGGGGAGGGCCTGGGGCTCAAGATGGGCAACGGCGATCGCTTCTATGCGCGCAGCGACCACATCAACTTTGCGCGCAAGGGGATTCCGGTCGTGTTCTTCTGCGACGACGAGCACGCGGACTATCACATGCCGACGGACACCGCCGACAAGCTTGAGTTCGGCAAGATCGAACGCATCGCGCGGCTCGCGTTCGCTGTCGGCCTGCGGGCGGCCAATGCCGCATCGCGACCCAAGGAACTCGGCAAGCGCAGCGGCTGGTTTGCCCGATAATCGTCTACTCAGGCCGCGCGGCCTGGCGACCGAAGAGTCCTCCGTCCAACCTCTCGTCTTTTCCCCTACACGACTTTGCAATGAGCACCCCGACTCTTATCGAGCACCTTCATAGCTCGGAACAGCTTCATCCAGGCGCCACCGGCGAACTCTCGCACATCCTGGCTCGGCTCAGTCTCGCTGGACGCATGATCGCGCAGCGCCTGCTCAATGCGGGTTTCCTTGGCGAGCACGGCGAGACCGGCGTGATCAACGTCCAAGGCGAGCGCGTGCAAAAGCTCGACGAACTCGCCGATAGCATCTTTGTGCGGTTGTTCGAAAGCGATCCAGGTGTCTGTGCTCTCGCCTCCGAGGAGCGCTCGAAGATTCACGCCTACGACAACGAGGAGTCCAGGCGCGCGAAGTACCTGATTCTCTATGATCCTCTCGATGGGTCCGGCAACATCGATATCAATGGCAGCCTGGGGACCATCTTCTCGGTGCATGCCAGGCGGGACCTCGCCACGACTGTCAGCGAGCAGGACTTTCTGCAGCCTGGGCGTTCGCAGATTGCCGCTGGCTACATTCTGTACGGTCCTGCGACCGTGTTCGTCTACACCGTCGACGAAGTGAGCGGGGTCAACGGATTCACGCTCGATCGTTCGATCGGCGAGTTCTTCCTTACGCACCCGCACGTGGCCATGCCCGAGGGTGGCGGCGCTTACAGCGTGAACGAGTCCAACGAGCCCAAGTGGGATGACAAGGTCAAGGAACTGGTCGCGTCGTATCGCCAGGGCCGTGCACCGGTCGGTAAGCGCGCCGCACGCTACACCGGCGCGCTCGTGGCGGACTTCCACCGGACGCTCCTGCAAGGGGGGATCTTCCTCTACCCGGGGCTCAGCGACCGTCCGCGGGGCAAGCTCCGCTACCTGTATGAGGCCTCGCCGCTTGCGCTGATTGCCGAGCGAGCTGGTGGGGCTGCCACGGATGGTTCCCAGCGCGCGCTCGACCTGGAACCTACCGAACTGCACGAGCGCTGCCCGCTGTTCATCGGCAGCAAGGCCGACGTCGAATACGCCGGTTCGTGCCTGGCCTAGAAACGCGGCCGAAAACCCGGCATGGCTGCGACGCCCGCTAGCACGC
>CAYSWE010000002.1:0-26949 GCA_964434515.1 uncultured Phycisphaerales bacterium
CTAGCGGGTTGGGCTCGGCCGGATGCTTCTCCAAGTGGTAGAGCGTGGCTAGCATCCGGTATTCCTTGCCGCGCGGAACCTTGCCGTCAGCACTGATGATGGACTTGTTTTCGGCGCTGGTCAGGTCGGGAAGCCTGTTCTTCCATTCCTCATTCGCGTTGTCGCGATTCATCACATAGGAGGCGACGTGGTAGAGCGCCGTCGAATCCACGGTGGACTCGGCCGGGTTCGGCATGGTGTCGTCGATGCGTGCCAGCACCGTCGGATCGAGTTTCTTGACCTTCTTGAAATCTCGAAAGGCCGGACGCAGACGAAAGCCGACGATGTGCGGAACCTTCTCGGCTCGGAATGGAAACTTGAAATCACGTAGCTTGAAGAACAGTCCCTCGATTCGGGCGAAGCTGCCCTTGACGAGCTTCTTGTTGACGGGCGCGAGCACGGTGAAGAAGACGGGCTCCCCATCTGCGGTGCGAAGCGCCCCCTCGGTCTTGCGAAAGGCGTCGATGCCGGGAATCGGTACGGGATCCAGCAGATAGAAGATCTCACCGGAGTATGCCAGCGGCCGGCCACGATACGCAGCGGGCTTGGCGCGGACTGCTGCGATCGGCACCGGCGTCGATTGCAGCCCCATGGCACGGAGCACGCCGGGTGCGATGTAGGTGGCCGCGTGCAGTAGGTGCTCATAGACGTCGACTTCGGGGTCGAGTCGTTGCACGGGCGTGTCATCACGAACCTTGGCCAAGAGGTCTCGGTTGATCGGAGGCACGCGCTGATCGATCACGACGTTGGGGATCTTGTCGGAATCGTCCTTCTTGGGTGGCTGCCAGAACTTGTCGAACGTACCCACCAGAATCGAACCGATGACGAGCATCAACAGCAGGAGAATCGCCAGCCTGAGGCCTTCCTTGCCTTGGAAAATCGAGCCGTGCTTGGATCTATGTGCGTGCTTGGGGGTCATGCGTTTGCGGTCATCGTGTCAGGATCAGTGGGCCGCCTGCGCGGCATCTACCAACGCGCGGACGAGCGGTAGGCCCCCGGGTGTATCCGGCTGAATCTCGGGATGCCATTGCACAGCCAAGAGGAATGGATGCAGCGGGGCGCTCCAAGCCTCGATCACCCCGTCGGCCGCGTGTGCTTCGACACGACAGTCTCCTGCAACGGAGCGGACGGCTTGGTGGTGGTGGCTCTTCAGCGTTTGCGGTTCTCCTTGCCAATAACGGAAGAGCATGCCATCCGGTTCGGGATGGATGGCGTGTTGATTCCCGTTTCGGTGTTCGCCAGGGGCTTCGTGCTCCGAGTAGAGATCAATCCAGAGGCGTCCGCCAGCAGCCAGGTTGAGCGCCTGGCAGCCGAGGCAGACCCCGAGCGTGGGGAGTTTCCGAGCGAGGATCGCGGCCGCTAGACCCAGCACGAAGGTCTCTCGCCGATGGGAAAGGAGGCGCATTTTCATCCCGTCGGGTGTGCGCCCGAAGGCGCGCGGGTGGACGTCGTCGCCGCCGGTCATGAGAAAACCATCGAGCCCGTCCAGTGCCTCGTCGGGCTGGCGCCCGTCGCCCGGGGCGACGAGCACGGGTTCGCCGCCGGCCTTCATGACGACGTCTACGTAGCGAGTCGGGATCTTGAAGACCCAGCGTCGTCCGTCGTGCTCATGATCGAGATCGATGCCGATGCGCGGCCGTCTTGGATGTCGTTGTGTTTTGTTAGCCATTGCCGAGAGCCTTCCAGATGTAGACCGCGTAGCTGGCGAGCAAGAGCAGTCCACCCAGTCGGTCGAGTCGTAGCGGGGACGGTGTGCCCGAGCGCGTCATCCAGCGGCGATACGTCGCGAGCGGATACATTGCGACGCTGGTCGCGAGCATCCACCAGATGTGCATGTGATCGGCTGCACCGACCGGAACCGCCGAGATCGTTGCGAGTGAACCGCCGACGAGCATGGCATTGAATAGGTTGCTGCCGAGCAGGTTTCCCAGCGAAAGGTCGACGTGACCGCGCGCGGCTGCGACGACGGAGGTCACGAGCTCGGGCAGGCTCGTTCCGAGTGCGACGATGGTCGCGCCGACTGCCGACGAACTCATCCCCATGCGTTCGGCGAAACCCGCCGCACCGAGGACGAAGACGCGAGCACCGCCACCGAGCGCCGCCAATCCACCGAGCGTGAGGGCGACGTTGCGTCCGACCTTGAAGGGCGCACCCTGGTTTGCAGCTTCTTCGGCTGGTTCGGTTGCGACGGAGGGCTCGGTGCGCTCTGGCCTGCGCGAACCAACGATCAAGAAGCCATAGATCGTCACGAACGCGGCCAGCAACAGAATGCCGTCGCCAAGACTCAGCGTGCCGTCGAGCGCCAGAAACGCGAACATGGCCTCGCCGGCCAGAACGAGCGGCAGCTCGCGCCGCAGGGTCCATCCGCGAATGCGCATCGGCATGAGCATCACGGTGCCACCCAGCACCAGCGTGAGATTGCAGACGTTGGATCCAAGCACGTTGCCCAGCGAGATCCCGGTTCGTCCGTCGATGTGGGCGAGGACGCTGACGATCAGCTCCGGTGCCGAGGTCCCGAAAGCGACCACCGTCGCGCCGACGAGGAATGGCGTCAGTCCCATGCGAAGGGCGAGCGCGCTGGCTCCGGCGACGAGCAGCTCTGCACCGAGCCAGACTGCCGCCCCGCCCAAAGCGATCAGCACCAGGAGACCCGGCAGGGTCGCGGTCAAAAAGCTCGCGATCATTCGCGCGGATTGTAGCTCCGCGTCGCGATCAGCAAACGTCAATCACACGGGACTCGGTTGGTCTCTAGCCGGCTCTCAGGTGCATCTGTAGGCGCACGAGCGCTGCACGGTCATCCGGATTCTCGAGCGCCTCGAAGGCGCGTTCGAAGCCGAGCCACAGGGACTCCGCGATCTGCGGACCAGGATGAATCGCCGCTTCCGCACGATTGGGGGCCTGATAGCCGAACTCCCAGTGCACCAGACCTTCGTCGCCGAACACCCGCGTGGACGTGTGATCGAGGTCGATCAGGTGAGCCGGGCGCAGCAGGCCGGTCTCTTCGCGAACCTCGCGCAGCACAGCGTCTTGCAGGTGCTCGTCCAACTCGACGCCGCCGCGAACCGGTCCAAAGTCATGCTCGACGCGCGGGCGCTTGCGAAGCAGCAAGTAGTTGAGTCGTTTCTCCGCGTATTGGAACACGAAGACTCGAACGCGGTGTTTGAGAACCTTGGGTGCAGTCATGATGAAGCTCCAGTGTCCTATATCGGCTTGGCCGCGGAGTTTCATTTTCTTCGTCTGGCAGTCTGGGCCTCGCTCGCCGAGGCCACGCCGACGAACGCTCCATGCAACGGAGTCTTGAGCCGAATGCTCCGTTTGCGCACGCTTGTCGCATGTCTCTCTCCTTCGACAAGGCCTTTGCCCGGTTGGCTTCGCTGACGAACTGGGAGCGCAAGAAACCCGACCCTGCCCATCGCTTCGATCTCGAAGGGATGGTCGGGCTGCTCGCGCGCATCGGCGATCCGCACGATCACGTCGGGCAGGTGGTCCAGGTTGCTGGCAGCAAGGGCAAGGGAACCGTGGCATCGTTCGTCGCCGGCCTTGGCCGCGCCGCTGGACTGCGCACCGGGCTCTACACGTCTCCGCACGTGTTCCATGTGCTCGAGCGCATCCAAGTCTCGGGTCGATCCATCGAGCCGAGCGTCGTGGCGCCGCATGTGCAGCGCGTCGCGGATGCGCTGGTCGAAGGACAGACATGGTTCGAGGCGTTCACGGCAGTCGCGCTGGCGGCGTTCGCCGCGGCCCGCACCGAACTGTGCGTGCTCGAGACCGGACTCGGCGGCCGCCTGGACTCGACGACCGTGGTCCCCAAGGCGGCGGGTTGCATTACAGGAATCGAACTCGAGCATACCCGTGTGCTCGGCGACACGATCGCCGAAGTCGCCGGCGAGAAGGCCGGCATCTTGCGGCCGGGTGTCCCCTGCGTGAGCGGTGCGTCCGGCGTCGCGCTCGAGGTGATTCGCCAACGTGCGGCGGCGCTCGGCTGCCCGCTCACCGTGGTCAGCGACGCATTCGAATCGTGCGAACGGACGCAGCGCGGCCATCGCGTCCGCTTCGACCTTGACGTCACAGGTCCGGTCGAGCTCGAGCTTCCCCTGCGCGCCCGGATCCAAGTGCGCTCGTTCGTCCTAGCGCTCGCGACCTTCGCGCTCGCCTGCCCGGAGCATGTGCCGGCCGTGCTCGAGGCCGACCTCGGCTGGGTCCGAGCCGCCCTCCCGCCGGGGCGCTTCGACATCGTTGCGACCGACCCGCCCATCATCGTCGATGGCGCACACACGCACGAATCGTTGCTCACGCTCGCCGCGGAGGTTCGAGCCGCGTTTCCCGGGCGTCGCTTTCGCCTCGTGTTCTCGATCGCAGCGGACAAGTCGTGGCAGTCTGCCTTAGGCCCGCTCGCCGAGCTGGCCGATACGGCGAGAGTGGCTCCGCTCAGCGGCAAGGAAAGTGCACCGCTCGCGGAGATGCAACGTGTGCTCGAACAGTTCGGTGTTGCGGTGCAAGCGTCGGCCTCGGTCGGCGACGCCGTCCGCGCCGCGCTCGCCGAGCGTGATGATAATGGATTGCTCGTAACAGGCTCGCTCTACGCGGCTGGCGATGCGCTCCGCGTGTTGCGCTCGGACGGAAGGTGAGGAGACGCATGGCAGAGGAAGCCTCCGGAGTCGGTGGGAACACGGTTGTCGAAGATCTTCTGCTGACCGACGCGTTCCTCATCAAGGGGCGCGTCGACGGCAAGTTCGCGCGCTTGCTCAAGGTTCTCGAGACGTTTTCCCACGACTTTCTCGTCGTGTCGGATGCCACCATGATCGACCTGCGTGGCGGTGAGGTGATCCGCACGCCTCGGGTGCACGTCAACATGACCGAGCTGCTGTTCGCGCACGAGCTCGTCGACAACGCTGGTGACTACTTCCAAAAAACGCTGAGCGCGGATCGCGCCACCGACAAGCAAGTAAAGATCCGAGCGTTCTACCACGGCAACGTCAACCTCGAGCTCGCCGGCCGCGTGCGACCCGGCGCCTACGAATCGGAGAGCCGCTTCTTTGTCATGGAAGACTGCGCAATCCGCGGCCTCAGCAAAGAGCTCTCGGGAGAACTGGGCATGCTCGAGAGCCTGCCCTACACCATCGTCAACCGTCGGCGAATCTCGTATCTCTACGACTTCTCACCCCGACCGTAGCCGCGCGGCGGCGAGAGCCGGAGACCACTCGATCGCTTACCTAGCCTCTCGCCGCAAACCATCTCTGGGCGGGCTGTCCTCGCGTTCATGACGAGGCACAAGGAGAGGTTAGTCCTCGCCCACGCGCCACCCGTTCCACTCCTCGCCCATGAGGTTCATCCGGATCGTCAGGCAGTCTTTGACTTGATCACGAGCTCGTTTGAATGTCGAGCGCATGGATCCCACATGACTACGACCAAGGAGTTCTGCGATCTGTTCGAACGGGAGTTCTTCGCGGCGGCGGAGTAGGTAGACGCTACGCGCCTCCTTGCTGAGTCGGTTGGCGCATTCCATTTCAGCTTGCTCGAGTTCGCGTCGCCGCGCATAGACCGTCGGCGTGGTAGCGTCTGCATCGTGAAGTTGATCGAGTCGCAGATGTTCGTCGTCCTCGTGCAACGTAACCAGCTGGCCTCCACGCTTGAGCGTGCTTTCGCGCCGCTTCAGATCGATCAATACGTGCTCCGCGACCCGCGATAGCCAGGCCCAGAAGGTTCTACCTTCGGTCTGTCGATACGTGCTGAGATCGCGCAGAACGCGCAACATTACCTCCATCACGACGTCCTCGACCTCGTAGTCGACGGGGAGCGTATGGCGCTGATAGCGTCGCGTCAGGAAGCGCTCGATCTTGGCTGCCAGCCCGTCCCATGCAGGCGAACTTGGATCGCCACTCGCTTCCCGAACGAGGTATTGCGTCGCATCCGGATCTACTTTTGCTGGGCAAGGATCAGTGTTGTGTACGGGCTCTGAGTTGGGCGGTGGATCGTCAGGGTTCACGGCGGTCTATCCGGGAGGAGGGGGCGAGATGTCGACAACTAGATCGTAGCGCCGCACCGCGGATGGTGTGCGGATTTGGAAGAAAGTGTTCGACGAGCCAGCGAACGAAGTCATACCGCTCGTTTGCTGGTGTCAACCTTTGGCTGCCGCAAGACTCTGGCTTCCAAGGTTTCTGCGGTGCATCGCGACAACGCGTGACAAACGTCGTGCAGGCAGATCCTGTCCGAGTAGCCCATCGTCGCATAGGCAACGCGAGACTCCAGCTAAGGGCCTGCGAACAGAACGCGCAGCGTCTGGACCAAACGACGGCCAACTCGGCGGGGGATCGACGCGCGGTTCGCTGGTGGCGCCAGCGGACCGAGTTCGTCGAGGTGCGATCGGAAACGGGCCGCTACATGGTCCGGCGCGGTTACCGGGTCTAGCGCGTAGGTGCGCTCGGGTCGCGCGTGCTTTCGGGTCCTGGCGGGCTCGCGCAGGGCGTCTGTTGCATGCACGAACTGGTCGAAGCCGTGCGCCAGGTCGCGTTCCTGCATGAAGGCGCTGCCGGCTTTGGACATTGCGACGCGTTGCTCTTCGTCACGAAGAAGCTCAAGCAACGCGAACGCCAAGGACTCGGGAGTCGGCTCGGCGAGGCGAACGCCCGCGTCCGGCAGGTCGTAGACCGTGTTGTCGGCCCAGATGTCGACTACCGGGAGCCCGGCCGCCATCATCTCGAACGGAATGCGCGAAGGATTGGTCGAGCTCACGCACAGCCCGACGGCGCATCGATTGTAGAGTTCATTGCACGCCTTGATCGGCAGCAGGCCGAGGTGCTGGTGCGGGTAGGGCAGGTCCGGCGGGCGGTCGCTGCCGAAGAAGTAGATCTGCGTTCCGGGGAGTTCGCGCTCGACGATTGCCAGGGCCTGGCTTCCGATGGCGCTGCAGCGGCGTGGCTTTTCCGGCTGATAGACGAAGCAGACCGAGCGCTCGCTGGATTGGTGTAGCGGCCGATAGACGCTGCGGTCGGCGCAGAAGTCGAAGTGCTGGGCACGCATGCCAAAGTCCTCGCCGAGCTTGCGCGTCAGCCAACGGCCGATGGTGATGCCCTCGAAGCCATAACGCAGGGTGTTCTGTGCCATCAGGTGCGCGTCGCTCATGGGCAGGAACGAAGCCTCGAGATCCTGGACGAAGTAGACCTTGATGCACGGCTCGCTCACCCGTCGCACGGCGTCGGCGGTGGACCACGCCGTGGCGAACACCACGTCATGCGGCCCGCGCAGATCGGCTCCGAGCTGAGCCGTGCCACAATGGAACGTCGCAGGGATCGGTCCGAAGTAGTCCTCGGCCAGCGTCCGAAGTCGCGTTGCCGAGCCGGACGCTTGGTCTTCCACGTAGACGTGGCAGTCGTAGCCCGCGGCCGCCAGGGCGCCGATGCTCTGATAGATCGTGCGATGTCCGCCCGAACCCCGCAGGGGGGGCGGCACGACCCATGCGGCGCGTCCGGCGGGCACGTCGTGTTGGCCTGCAGCGCTAGCGGGTGAACGCGTGCGACAATGCCGTCGTCGTGCCCGTCACGCGCGAGAAATCCGGCGCCATGAACCACGCTGCGAAGTGCGAGGAGAACGGGGCGATCGTGAGTCGCGGGAGGGACACGGTCGGGTAGGCGTGGCCCGTGCGCGGATCGATGCGGCCAAAGAAGCTCTGGAAGACCGGGCCGTTGACGAGCGACAGGCCGAGCGATGTGCAAGCGTCAAAGTTGATCGGCAGTACGTGGCCGGACGGCAACCGAATGCCTGGAGATGTGCCGCTGCAGGTCCACTGCGCCAGGTACCAGTGCCCCTTGTTGCAAGGCGCGGTGAGGATCAAGTTCGATGTGCCACCAGCGGACAGCGATAGGCTGGCCGAGTTGGCCGGGTACTGCAGCGTGTTCTGGTGTTCGAGGTTGGCCCGGCAGGCGCTCGTTGCACGGATTTGGAGTCTCCCCGTGCGTTTGTTGTTGGCCTCGGAAAGTTCGCTGATGGCATTGGCGCGGTCTACCCAGCCAGCGAGGTAATAGGAGCCCGTATCGACCCACGACGGGATCGCGCATCGCCGGGTCACGCGAATCGACGCCGTGGCTCCCAGCGACCGAACGGTCGTGCTGCCGAGATAGATGTCGTTGACGGTGACGGTCGAGTTGGCGCCGACGAAGTTCTCGACCGCGAACGAACTCGCCGCGCTGTTGCCGAGGTTGCGAACGAAGTTCTGCACCGAGATCGTTGCACCCGACGTGGTGCTCGAAGGCAGCGTCAGGGCATGGAGGTCGAGATCTGGAAGGTTGGGGTCTCGGATGATCAGCGGCCAGCTGTAGGTCCGCGTAAGCCGGTTTGTGGCGTCCTTGCGAACGAGCGCAGTGCGGTCCTTGACCTCGACCTTGAGCACGTGGCTTCCGGCCGTGAGCGATGACGACCGTAGCTGGAACGACGTGCCCCCGTTTTGCCGCTGCGCATTGTCGACGAACCAACGGATCTGAGCGCCGCTGGGCACGAGGTTCACGAACGACACGTTGCGTTGTGCCGGCTTGGACAGCGTGATCGGTCCGCGCGGTCGCACGTTCTCGATTGGATTGACCGTGTCATAGCCATCCTTGGTCATCTCCTCGACACAGATCTCGCAGAGCGGCACGTTGAGGGCTCGCATGAGGCAGTTCGCCTTGGGGCGCCACAAGCCTTTGCGGTAGTAGCCGGCACCCTCGAAGCAGCCAATGCCGTTGGTGCCGCGCCATAGCGCCCACTTCGAGCAGGCGCTCGACGCCGTGATGTTCGCCGCGCGTGGCTCGCCGCCGCCGTAGGTGCCCGAGCGGCCGTAGCTGTATTCGTCGGCGAGGCCGCCGTAAGAGTGGCCGAATTCATGGGTTTGCACCTCCGGGCCGACCGATCCATTGTAGGAAACCGCAAACGACCCGGCGCATCCACCGTAGCGGCTGTCATTGACGAACACGACGATACGGCCTTCGACATCGGGAGCACGTGCTGCGTCCCGACGTGCGATGCTGTAGTTTCGGATGTAGAGGCAACGTGGCGTGTTGCCGGTGTTATAGGAGGCGTTGTAGACCGTGTTGCGCACCAGCGGGGGATTCCGATCCGGGTGGTCCGCGCCGGAGTCGACCGACGGATTGTGGACCGAGTGCACATTGAAGAAGCGCTTGTAGCGCTTGAACGGTTCGCGGCCGAACAGGTTGTTCATCCACCTCGTGACGTCGGCGTGGAACTTGGCCAGCTCGCTCGCTCGGTAGCCCTCCGCCAGGATCACGATGTCGTAGCGGTTGCCCACCGGCCCGCTGTTCAAGTGCGTTTTCACCGTGATCGCGGAGTTGGGTTCGCTCGCTGTCGCCGACAAAACCCGACGCAGCTCGCCTGCACTCGCCGACCCGAACCGGCGTGCCCGGCCGGCGTCGACGATGTCGAACTCGAGCGCGGCGATCAACGAGTGTCCACGCGCGTCGCGAAAGTCTGGGACCTTGACCAGCACGCTGACGTTGGGTTCGAGGATGCGGTCATCGCCGATGAGACGCGCGCGGCCGGCCGTCCCCGGGTCACGATTGATGGTGCTGAGATCGAGGCGAACGCGAGCGAGCACGTGCCGCTGGGCATCCAAGACCCGGACCCAGCCGGTAGCCGCGGCGGTGTGCGCCCGCAGCTCTTGGAACGGAAAGCCCTTCTGCCAGGCGGCGGTGAGGCGCACGCTCTTGGTCGTGCCCTCGACCAAGAGCAGGAGCGTCTTGGGCCGCGGCGCTTGGGCGTAGCAGAGCGTGGACAACAGGGAGCAGGCGACAAGCGTTCGTTTCATCGGGGGGGCCTCGATCGGGGCGGGACGCGGCGCGGCGACCCGGCGAATGACAAGAGGGGAGCAGGAGACGTGCTAGAGGAGTTCAATATATACGCGGTCGCGGACGAGTGTTCACGCGCGGCGCGCTTGGGCCCGCGGCGCTACCGATGCGCAAGCCTGGCGAAGCTCGGGCCCGCCGTGATACGGCCGCCCTCGCGCACGAGAAGCTCTGCTGCCAAGGGTGAGCTACCGTCACGGTGCCAGCGTTCGAAGTCGGGTGCCATCTTCAGCGTCATGAGGAATGGCCCGGCCGGCAGCACGCGGAAATGCCTGCGGTCGGGAATCGCGATCCAGATCTGTCGGCCCAGACCGTTCGTCGCGGCGGTCCAAAACTCGGGCAGCAGGATGAGCGAGGCGATGCCGACGCGGTCGGTCGTCACGTCGAGGAATCGCAGCGCGCCAGCCTCCGCGCCTTGGCCGATGGCGCGGATGTCAGCCTTGGTCAGCAGCCGCTTGAGGTTTTCGTGGTAGAGCGTGCCGATCGGCCTGCCAAGAGCCTGGATCGCGGCGAACTCGGCGTCGGTCGGTTTCCGTGTTTCACCGGGAATTGCGAGGATCGGTTCGATCGTGAGGCCGAGGTTTGGGTCGAGGGTCAACAGGTCGCTACCCTGCGCTTGGAGGGGCCCAGGCTGAGCGGTGGTCTTGCCGCGGACGAGTCTCGGTATGAGATAGTAACGCAGCTTTCGGGCATCGGTCGCGTCGGGCTTCGATCGTCCTAAGTCCTTTGAAACTCCAGGCGTAGGCCGACTCGTCTGGCGTTGGCCCGGTCCGGAACTCGCTGGACCGCATCCCGCAGCCAGGCTCGCGACGATGGTGCTGAACCAGCCGAAGATGCTTGTGGATTTCATGTGGAAAGCTCGTGTCCCGACCGCGTGATTTCGCACAGAAGGGCGTGTAAGTGTCATCAGCAAAAGGGGTTGGTCGCTGAGCCGCGAGAGGCGTTCGGCCGGTTACGGTGCTGGAGTCGCGTGGACTTCCGGGTATGATGCTTGCGCCGAGGGGCAGCGTTGGCAAGCCTGCAAGGGTGCCAACGTAGGGGAGGCGGACACGATCAGTTCTCCCCGTTGCGTGGGGCTGTCCCGCGTTTCGGGGCCAACGGCGACTTAAGTCACTTGCGGCATGAAAGATACTCTCGCTGGCATTGTCTCGATGCTCGACGAAGGCGGACCTGAGCAGCAGGTCGCCGCGGCTCAGGTTCTTGCCTGGCTGAAGCCCAAGACGCCCGCCGTAGTCAAGGCGCTCGGGCGTCTCGCCGTCGATGGGGACGCGTTCGTCCGTCGCTACGCCGTGGACGCCCTGGGCGCGATCGGCAACGCCGCGGCCCTGGGGCATCTGATCCCGTTGCTCCATATCGAAGGCCCGTTACGCAGCCGGGCGGCTCGCTCGCTGATCCGGCTCGGTGCGAACGGCGAGACCGTGCTCATCAAGGAGTTCGACAAGGCCGACTGGGAGACGCGCGGCGTGATCCTCGAGACGCTGGCGCAGATGCGCGGCCCGGATGCGATGAAGACCCTGTTCACGGTTTTCAAGGACCCCGAGCTGGAGGATCTGGCGGCGCGCGGTGCCAAGACGCTGTTGGTCGAGTTGGAGTCGGCCGAGGCCGCCGAGCGCGACGCCATCCGCAAGACGGTGCTGACGAGTCTCAAGCGCGTGCCCAAGCGAGCTCCCGAGAGCTATGTCGTCTATCTCGTCGAATTGCTTGGCCTGTGCCGCGATGCGAACTGCCGCGACGTCTTCTTTAGCCACAGTGGCTCGAGTCAGCCCAAGGCTGTGCGCGCGGCCGCGCTGCGCGGTCTCGCCGGGATGGAGCTGACGCCGGCCCAGAGCCGGAAGCTGCTCGGCTATCTCGAGGACGATGATTTCGTCCATGTCGTCGGCCCGACGCTCCAGGTGCTCGAGGGCTATGAGCCCAAGGGAGCACCGATCGCGGCGGTCCTCGGCAAGCTGCTCGAAAACCCGCGGCCGGAGGTGCGCTCGTTTGCCATGAAGGGGCTCGGCAGCTTTCAGACGGCGACGAGCGCCGAACTGCTGATGCCATTCCTTGGCAGCTCCGATCCCAAGGTCCATGCGCTGGCGTCCGAGGCGCTCGGGCAAAACCCCGAGGCGCGCGACGCGCTCGTCAAGGCCATGACATCTTCCCGCGACCTCGAGCAGGCGCATCGGCCGTTCGACGCAGTCTTGCGTTTGGCTCCGCAGCTCGAGCAGGCGCACATCAAGAAGCTCGTCACGTTCTACCTCAAGCTGCTCCAGGCCGGGAATCCCGTGCGCGACCTCGTCCAGCGGATCCTGGCCGCGGCGGATCCCAAGGTCGCGACGCCGATGCTGCTCGACGAGGCCAAGAA
This sequence comes from uncultured Phycisphaerales bacterium, assembly GCA_964434515.1. Taxonomy (GTDB): domain Bacteria; phylum Planctomycetota; class UBA1135; order UBA1135; genus CAYSWE01. Next base: position 12,214 of record CAYSWE010000002.1, read on the forward strand.
GCTCCGCAACCGCGAGCAGTTTGACCGATCGCAGGCCGTGTTGCAGGTGCTTGCGAGCACACCGGAGCAGATGCATGCGGACGTGCGCTACGAGCTGGCGCTGACGATCCTTTTGGGTCGGGGACGTGAGCCCGACCTGGTCGAGGGCGATCCTGTGGTTGGGCATTTGTGTCATTTGATCCAGGGCGGCTATCCGCTCTTTCAGAGGATCAAGAAGGAGCGCAAGCTCGAGACCGCGGACGCGCTCTACCTGGGCCAGCGTTTCGTGGAGCGTCTGAACGACGAGCGTCGGTTTGGGACGGAGCTCTTGGCTTGGCTTGCCAAGAAGGAGCCCGATACCAAGGAGTCCATCCAGGCAATGCAGAAACTGAAGGTTGAGGGGCTGGCCTGATCGCTACGGGCCGGTGGATCCGGCCACGTGGGCGGAGCGGCACCTTGGAGTAGCGAGCGGGGAGGCGTAGGGACGTGGGGCCGGACGAGCATCCGAGCGAGCCGTTTGCAGAACCAGGCGCATCGCTCGTCGATACGGCGGTGCCGCAGCGCGAGCCGGCGCCCCTGCGACCGGCGAGTTTGCACGGCAAGGTGGCGATCGTCACCGGAGGTGGCTGGAACATTGGCCGGGCGACCTCGCTCGCGATTGCGCGCGCCGGAGCTCGCGTCATCGTCACGTCGCGTCGCCGCGTGAACCTCGAAGAGACCGTCGCCATTGGCAAGGCCGAGAAGCTCGATATGCGCCTCCTTGCCGGTGATCTCACGGACATCGGCGATGTCGACGCGATTTTCGATGACATTGTCAGTCACGAGGGGCAGGTCGACATCCTGGTCTGTCTGGCCGGCGGGTATGGCGCGGCGGTTCCGGTCGCAGACAGCGATCCAACGGATTGGTTCGAGGTCTTCAAGCGCAACCTGTTCGCTACCTATCTTTGTTGTCGGCGCGCCTTGCCGAGCATGCTTCAACGCAAGCACGGAGACATCCTCACCTGCGCTGGTGGCGGCGCGTTCTTTCCCATGGTTGGTGTGCATGCAACGGCGTATGCCTGCGCCAAGGCCGCGATTTGTCGGTTCACCGACCAACTCTACGCCGAGCATATGGACGTCCCTGGGCTGCGAGTCAACTGCTTCGAGCCAGGGATGACACTCAATCCCGACGATCTCACGAGGATCGAGCGTGAAGAGGCCGAAACCGGCAAGGTCCATCCCGTGCGCGAGCTGAATCATCCGCCGGAGGCCGGCGCCGAGCTGGCGATGTTCCTGTTGAGCCCGGCGGCCCGCGCCCTCAATGGCCGCATCCTATCGGTCGACGAGGACTGGTGGCGCAATCCCGACCGTGTCGCCGACGTAGTCCCCAGCGACTTCTATCGGTTGCGGCGAACCTTCCTGCCGGACGCGTGAGCCGCTTGCGGCCGCGGCCCGGCCCGCTACGCTGCCAGCGTGAAGACCACACTGTCGAGATTGGCGCTCGCGCGTTCTGGCGATAAAGGGGATAGCAGCAACGTCGCGGTGATCGCGCGTTCCCCGGAAATCTACACCTGGCTCGAGCAGCACCTGACGCCCGAGGTCATCAAGAAGCACTTCCGTGAGATCGCCATGGGCGAGGTCGAGCGCTTCGAGGCGCCCAACCTGCTCGCTTTGAACTTTATCCTGCACGACTCGCTTGGCGGTTGTGGTTCGGGCAGCCTCAAGACCGATGCCCAAGGCAAGACGCACGGGCTCGGCGTGCTTTTTCTCGAACTCGACGTTCCGGACGAGCTCGTGCCGTCGACGGACGGCTGAGCGTGCTCGACCGACTTTGCGAACGCGCGCGCCGTGCGCGAAAGTCGATCGCGCTGCCGGAGACCGCGGACCCGCGCATCCTGGAGGCGGCCGCCCGAGTCGCCGGCGAGGCGCTGGCGACTCCGGTGTTGTTCGGCGCCGGTGCGGAGATTGCCGGCGCGCGTGTGCTCGATCCGCGCGACGACGTGCAGAGGGAGCGCGTTGCGGCGCATCTGCTGGCCTGTCGCTGGCATAAGGGGCTCACTCGGGCGCAGGCCTTCGATCTGGCGGCGGATCCGCTGCACGCGGCGCACGCGCTCGTCGGCCTGGGGGACATCGATGCGTGTGTCTCCGGGGCCGTGCACGCCACGCCCGAGGTCATCCGTGCCGGTCTTTGGAGTGTCGGGTTGGCCGAGGGTCTGCGCGTGTGCTCCAGTTTTTTTCTCATGGTGCGCGAGGATCGCGCGCTGAGCTTCGCCGATTGCGGCGTTGTGCCGGATCCAACGGCGGATGAACTCGCCGACATCGCGATCGCGACGGCGCGGTCGCATGAGCGGCTCACGGGGGAGTCGGCGCGCGTTGCCATGCTGTCGTTTGCGACCAAGGGGAGCGCCGATCATCCGCGCGTCGACAAGGTGCGCATGGCGACCGAACGCGTGCGCGCGATCGCGCCCGCGCTGCTCGTCGACGGCGAGCTGCAGGCCGACGCCGCGTTGGTTCCGGGCATCGCCGCGCGCAAGGCGCCCGGCTCGCCGCTCGAAGGCAACGCCAACGTCCTCGTATTCCCCGATCTCGACGCCGGCAACATCGCCTACAAGCTGGTCGAGCGCCTGGCCGGCTTCCAAGCGCTCGGGCCGTTGCTTCAGGGGTTGGCCAGACCCTGCATGGATCTCTCCCGTGGCTGCACCGCGGACGACGTGTTCTGCGTGTGCGCTTGCGCCGCCTTGCTCTGACCCGCTCGTTTGCCGCACTGGCATCGCCGGGGGCGATCCCCTACCTTGGGTGCAAGTCGATGCCCCAACACGCGTCCGAACGTCCGATGCTAGCCCAAGCGAGTTCTCCGCGGTCGAAGGTGCTCGTCACCGGAGCGGCTGGTTTTGTCGGTCGTCGGCTCGTCGCTTTGCTCGAGCGTCATGGGCACGAGGTGATCGGCCTGGACCTGTGTTCGGGGGCGACCCATGTGGGTGATGTCTGCGACCGAGCCGCGGTTCGGGCGCTTGTGCCCGAGGGTGGCATTGTCCTGCACCTTGCGTCGGTGGTTGGCGTCGTCGAGGTGTTGCGCCGACCGGCGGAGACCTGGCGTGTCTGCGTCGAGGGCACGCGCCAGGTGTGCGCCGCGGCGCTCGAACGCGGCGCGCGCGTGGTCCTGACCTCGTCGTCGGAGGTCTATGGGGCTGGTCGGCGGCAGACCGAGAGCGCTCGGCTCCCGGTGAGCTATGGCGGCGGAGGGCGGGCGGCCTATCCGCTCGGCAAGCGCGAGGCCGAGGCGATCGTGCGTCGTTTCTGTGCGCGCGGCGGCGATGGGCGCGTCGCCCGCCTCTTCAACGTCTCGGGTCCGGGGCAGCGCGCTGCGACTGGCATGGTCCTGCCGACGTTCGTCGAGAACGCGCTGCGCGCCCGCCCGTTGCCGATTGTTGGCGACGGCACCGACGTGCGCTGCTTTCAGCACGTCGACGACGCGGCCGAGGCGCTCGAGCGGCTCGCGTTCGTCGAGCGTGCGACTGCACGCACGATCAACCTCGGTTCCGACGATCCGATTACCGTGCGTGCGCTCGCTGCGCGCGTGCTGCATCTATTGGGTGTGGATGTTCCGTTGCGTCCGGTCACGAGTCGCCAGCGCTATGGGGCCGACGCCGGACGCTGCCGTTGTCGCGTGCCCGATACGAGGCTCGCGCTGCAACTCTTGGGGTATCGGCCGCGGCGTGGTCTGGATCGCATCGTGACCGACTTGGCTCAGACGATGAGTTCGCCAACGCCGTGTGTGGAATCGCCGGTCACCCGCGCGTCGTAGGCGTGCCGCAGGGCAGCGCCCTCGAAGACGCCGTCGCAGCGCTCGAGTTTCGTGGTCGAGATGGCGTCGGCGTGCGACGCTTCGAGTCCTTTGCGCTGGGCTGTGCGCGCCTGGCGATCACCGACGCGAGCGCTGCGCAGCCGCTCGTTCGTGGTCCGACTGGGCGGCGCGTCGCGATCGTCATGAACGGCAGCATCGCTGGTCCCGCCGCGTGGCGGCACGAACTCGTGGCCTGCGGCGAGGCGCCGACCAGTGGCAATGACGCCGAGCTCCCGCTCCGGATTTGGCGCGCGCGCGGCGTGTCCGGGCTGGCGCGGCTCGAGGGACAGTTTGCCTTCGCGATCTACGACGAAGGGCGGCAGTGCCTCGTGCTTGGCCGCGATCGCTTCGGTGAGAAACCGTTGTTCGTGACCGACGGTGATGGCATGCCGAGTTTTGCCAGCACGGTTGCGGCGCTGCGTCGGCTCGCGCCGCTCGCGCGCGACGGCGGGCTCGACCTCGACGACGCCGTGCGCTTCGCTACGTACGGCTGGCTCGACCTCGAGCAGCGCTGCTTTGGACTGGATGCGCGCGCGTTTCCGCGCGGCCGGCTTCGCGTCTACGATCGTGGTGGGATGTGCGCTCAACATTCGCTGCGCGCACCGGTGCGGCCTCCGGCGACCGAGACCGTGCGCCGAGTCCTGGATCGCGCCGTGCTGGAGCGCGTGCATGGCGATCGACCGCTCGGCGTGTTTCTTTCTGGTGGCATCGATTCGGCTTGCATCGCCAGCGCGCTGGCCCGGCATGGCCGGCAGGCGCTGTGCGTGAGCCTCGACTTCGCCACGGAAGCCGGTGTTCGTGGCGAAGGGCGGCGGGCCGGGCGCATTGCGCAGGCGCTGGGGCATCGGCATTCGTGTGCCGTCGCTGGGGCAGGGGCGCTGGATGCGTTGCCGGAGTTGGTCGCGCAGGCGGGAGTGCCACTCGGGGATCCGTCGCTCTTGGCGGTGCGCGCGCTCGCGCGGCATGCTGCGGACCAAGGGCTTGGCATCGTGCTCGGTGGTGACGGTGGCGACGAGATCTTCCTCGGCTACCGGCGACAACGCGCCTGGCGCTGGGCCGAGCTTGCGCACCGCATGCTGCCGCGCGGGGTTCTGCGGAGGGTTGCTCGCAACGCGCGGGGAACGGGCGGCGCACGCCTGTTGCGCGCTGCTGCGACCGGCGACTATGCGTGCTTGTTTGAGGTGGCAGATCCGGGCGACGTGGCTCGAGTCTTCGGCCGGACGGCGCCGGCGGATAGGGGCCCCACTTCGACGCGTGACGAGTCGCGCAGCGTCGAACTCTCGCAGTACCTGGCCGGCGACCTCTGCCCCAAGCTCGACCACGGCAGCCTCGCTGCGGGGATCGAGGCGCGCTCGCCGTTTCTCGATGCCCGCGTCTTGGCGTTCGCCGAACGCTGGGTGCATCGCCCAGGCGAGGCCGTCGGCAAGCCTGCGCTGCGAGCCTTGCTTGCCGAGTCGTTGCCGGTCGAGCTGCGTGAGGGACCCAAGCGTGGGTTTGCGCCGCCGATCGCCGAGTGGCTCTTGGAATCTTCGTGGGTTCGCGAGACCTTGGCGTCGGCGGGCACGCTCATCGACGTTCGACTCGCGCTCCGATGGTACGAGGAGCTCAGTGGCCAGGGGCGTGCACGCGCGCCGCTGCTCTTCAATCTGGTGGCGCTCGCCTTGCACCGGGGTGCACGCGCGTGAGCGGCGTCGCTGGCGAACTCCGCGTGCTGCGTGTTCTGACGCGCGCCAATCTCGGTGGTCCGGCGCGACAATGCGTGGCGCTCTCGGCCGCGTTTGCCGAGCTCGGGATCCCGGAGCTATGTGTCATCGGTAGCGTCGCGGCTGGCGAGTCCGAGCTGCCATTGCCAGGAGTGCTGTCGCTTGACGAGGCGCTGACGGCAGGGCGTGCTGCGCGCGGCTTCGTGCGCTGTCCGCGACTCGTGCGGCGCGCGGCGCCGCTCGCCGACCGCGTCGCCACTCGCACGGTGATCCGGCTCGCGCGCGCGTTTGGGGCGAGCGTGATCCACACGCATACGGCCAAGGCCGGCCTCGTCGGCGCGCGTGCTGCGGGGCGCCTGCGCCTTGTGCTCGCGCACACCTATCACGGGCATGTGCTCTCCGACTATTTCTCGAGGCCGGTCACCGCGCTGCTGCGGGCGATCGAGCGGCGCCTTTGCCGGCGGCGGAACCATGTCTTCTGTGTCAGCGCGAGCTGTCTCGAGGATCTACACAGTCTCGGTGTCGTGCCTCTTGGGGAAGGTAGCGTGATCGAGCCGGCGATCCACTTGGACGTGCCGAGGCTCTCACGGGAGCGGGCCCGCGCCGAGCTCGGGATCGGCGCATCCGTGTTTGCCGTGGCGTTCTGCGGACGGCTCGTCCCGGTCAAGGATCCGTTGCTTGCGGTCGACGTGCTGCGGTGCCTCTCGACAGAGCGGTCCGCGCCGGTCGTCGCCGTGTGCTTCGGGTCGGGCCCGCTGGCCGACGCCGTGCGCGAGGCCGCGCGTGGGATCGATGTCCGTTTCGTCGGCGCGCGCCCGGATTTCCCGACCTTGCTGTCGGCCTTCGACGCGTTGCTCATGACCTCGCGTCGTGAGGGGTTGCCGCTCGCTGCACTCGAGGCGCTCAGTGCGGGTGTGCCCGTCGTTGGCCCCGCGGTGCCGGGCATTGGCGATCTGCGCGGGCCCGGGGTCGTGCTGGCGGCTCGGACGGGGGCGGCGCTGGCGGCCGGGTTCGATCGGATTGGCTGCGTCCCGCAGGAGCGAATCGATCGGCTCGTGGCGACGCACGATCCCGGCCGCGTCGCGCGTTGCTACGTCGACGCGTTTCTAGTGGGGTAGCGATCCGGGCACTGAGCCCGTAGGAGTATGCGGATGATTTCCTACCACGACGGTGAACTGCACGTGGATGGTGTTCCGGTTCGTGCGCTGGCGCGGGCTGCGGGCACGCCCCTTTTTGTCTACTCCGCTGAGCTCATGCTGGCGCGGCTGGCGCGACTCAGGTCGGCCTTTGCGGCCCTCGACCCGCGCGTGCGTTATGCCGTCAAGGCCAACAGCAATGCCAGCTTGATGCGGCTGCTTCACCGGGCGGGCGCAGGTTTCGATCTTGTGAGCGGCGGCGAGCTGCTGCGTGCATTGCGCATTGGCGCGGATCCGGCTGACCTCGTGTTCGCCGGTGTCGGCAAGCAAGACTGGGAGATCCAGCTCGCGCTCGAGCACGGGATCGGCATGCTCAACGTCGAGAGCGAGTCCGAGCTGGATCGCGTGCGTTTCCTGGCGCACGCCGGTGGTCACGCGACTCGCCTAGCGTTGCGCGTCAACCCCGATGTCGCCGTCGAGACGCACCCCTACATCACGACCGCGCTCGAGAAGAGCAAGTTCGGCGTCGACCTTGCCACTGCCGCGCGGCTCGTCGAAGTCATTGCCGCGGACGCGCGGCTTTCACTCGTGGCCTACCACGTGCATCTGGGTTCGTCTCTGCTCGATGCCGCTCCCTATGTCGAAGCCTGCCGGCGGGTCCTGGAGTTCGTCGACGATGACCCGCGCCGAGCAGAGGGGGTGCGCTTCTACGACCTGGGTGGCGGCTTCGGTAGCTGCGGGCCCTTCGATGCGGAGCTTCTCGATGTGGGCGCACTCGCCGAGGGCCTGGGCGATCTGCTCCGACCGCGTGGCATATCGGTGTTGCTCGAGCCAGGGCGTTTTTTGGTTGGCGACGCGGGCGTCTTGGTGACGCGCGTCGTGCATGAGAAGACCGGTGTTGCCAAGGATTTTTGCGTCGTGGATGCGGCGATGAACGATCTGATTCGGCCTGCCCTTTACGGCGCCGAGCATCCCATCCAGCCGGTGGTCGAGTCGCAGGGGACCCGACCTCGGCCCGTCGACGTGGTTGGTCCGGTCTGCGAGAGTGCCGATTTTCTCGGCCAGGCCCGAGACCTCCCGCCGCTAGGGCGCGGTGACCTGCTCGCGGTTTTTTCGGCCGGTGCCTACTGCGCTTCGATGGCGAGCAACTACAACTCGCGGCCGCTCGCGGCGGGCGTCCTCTGCGGCGACGGCCCCCCGCGGTTGATCCAGCGACGACAGCCGATCGAGGAACTGTGGCGTGACGAGGTCGACGAGGGGCTGGACTTGAGCGGGCCCGGCGGGGATCCTCAACGGCAGCCATGAAACGTCGCCGCCTCCTCTGTTTGCTCGTCCTCCTTGCTTTGACGTTCGTGCTGCACTCGTGCGGCTTTCTGTGGGACGAGTTCTTCACGCTCGATCTGGCGACGCCGACGATCGACCAACTCGCGCGCGAGCTGCGGTGAACGCCGAACTCGCCGCTCTCGTGCACGAACCGATCGGCCAAGGCCCACTCGAGGATGCCACCCACACATCCGACGGCGAGAATCCGGTCTGCGGCGATCGCTTGCGTTTCGAGGCGCGCCTCACTGGCCAGCGCATCGAGTCGCTACGCTTTCGCGCGACTGCGTGTCCGGCGTGCATCGCGACGGCGAGCTGTGCCGTGCGCGTGCTCGAGGGCCGGGAGGTTCCGGTGGCGAAACCGATCGCGCTCTTGCGGGCCGAGCTCGCTCGTTGTGGCGGGTTGAGTGCTTTTGAGCAGCATGCGCTCGCCTTGGTCGAGGACGTCGTCATCCGCTGCTTTCGTTCCCACCTCGAGTCAGGCAGGTAGATAGACATGACCCATCGAATCGCATTGATCCCCGGCGACGGAATTGGGCCCGAGGTGGCCAACGCCACGCGTCGGGTTGTCGACGCGACCGGCGTCAAAATTGATTGGGTCGAGTGCTTTGCCGGCGGCGACGTCGTCAATCGCTTCGGCACGCCGTTGCCGGACGAGACCATCGACATCATCAAGCGCACCGGCGTTGCGCTCAAAGGGCCGCTCACGACGCCGATCGGCGTTGGCTTCCGCTCGCCCAATGTCGCGCTGCGCCGGGCGCTCGAGCTCTATGCCAACTATCGCCCGGCGCGCTCGACGCCTGGCGTCCGATCGCGCTACGAGGACGTGGATCTCATTGTCATCCGTGAGAACACCGAGGGGCTCTACAGCGGTCTCGAGCACATCGTCGTGCCTGGCGTTGTCGAGAGTCTGCGGGTCATCACCGAGAAGGGGTCCGATCGCATCCTGCGCTTTGCCTTCGACACGGCGCGCCGTTTCGGTCGCAAGAAGGTCACGGTCGTGCACAAGGCCAATATCCTCAAGCTCAGTGACGGCTTATTCCTCGAGGTTGCGCGCAAGGTCGCGCGCGAGAACCTCGATATCGCGTTTGAGGAGTCCATTGTCGACGCGACTGCTATGAAGCTCGTGATCGACCCCAGCCGCTTTGACGTGCTCGTCATGGAGAATCTCTTTGGCGACATCCTCTCCGACTTGACCAGCGGCCTGGTCGGCGGTCTCGGCTTAGCCCCGAGTGCCAACATTGGCGAGAGCTACGCGGTCTTCGAGGCCGTGCACGGTTCGGCACCGGACATTGCCGGCAAAGGCGTCGCCAACCCAAGCGCCCTTCTCCTCTCGTCCGCCATGATGCTGCGCCATATAGGCGAGCCGGACGCCGGCAACCGTATCGACAGCGCTGTCCGCACCGTCATAGCCGCCGGCACCCAGACCACCCCAGACCTAGGCGGCAGCGCCTCCACCGAGCAATACGCCGACGCCCTGATCGAGGCCCTAAACGAGTAAAGGTGCCCTGAAAAATGGTGTCAGAGTCATTTTTTCGGGGTAGCTGTCTTCTCTTTCGTCGTGTCGTCTGCGTCGTTCCCTAGATACGATGCTAGTTTCTTCTTGGCCTCGAGGATCGATTGCACGTTCCGAGCCGCAAGATCGAACAACTCCCTCTTGCCCGACTTGTTTGCGCTCCGCATGATCTCTAGGTTGTCCTGCAGTGCGTCCTCCAGCTTTCCCCAGGCCTTGGCGGCCTCTGACGGGGATGGGTTGTCAGAAATTCCCCACTTCAGGAAATCTCCCGTCTTGAGGTTCTGGTAGACCCCGCTGCAGGCGCTGCCGCCCAGAATCACAGCCATGACGGCTACGCTAATGATGATCTGTTTCATTCTTGTTCTCCCCTTTTGAATATAGAAACGCAACCGCTTCGACATCGCACAGCTTCGCATTCGCAATCGCTCACCCGACACGGGATTGCCGCGGGTCAGGTTTCGTTGGCTATCGTCTTTACTTCAAGTGTACCTGCGTGGGCGCCACAGCGGCCTTCTTGGGCATGTGAATCTTCTTGCGCTTTTCGAGGTAGTCGCAGATGTCCTTCTTGGCTTTGCAGATGTTCTCGAGATTCTTGTTGCCGAGATCCACCAAGCTTTTGTTGCCAAACCTCTTGCCGATATTGACGGCCGCTTCGTTCTTAGCTTTCTCCTCTTCCAGCCTGCGGAAGTAGTCCTTCGACTCGGCAACCGTGGGGTTGTCCTTGGCCGCCCACGGAGTCGTCTTTCCTGTAAGCGGATCCTTGTAATTCCCGCTGCATCCAACGGAGCTAACGGCTACAAAGACGCCAAGCGATAATAACAAAATTGACAACCTGTTCATGTCTCTCCCTCCCATGCTTACTTGGTCCCTATGGACCGAACCAATGCCGGCGCAAGAACTCAACGCCGACTTGAACTCACTTCTTGTTTCGCTTTCTTTGCCTGTCGAGCAATGCCAGGATCCGCCGCGGAAACTCGAACTTTTTTCGTAGTATGCTGCTGCCGAACCTGCCCCCGCCGTTCAGAATTTCGTTTTGGCGAACCTTGAATCGAAACCGGGGATCCAACATTCGTTCCATACCCTGCCGGATCTCCCTTACGACATAGTCACGCACGAGCTTGGGATTCAGTGAGGCCAACACGGACCGCTCTTTCGCCGCTTGCATGATCGATTTCGGGATCGGAAGTTGGTTCCAGGTTTGGAGCGCATCCGGGTTCGCCATGGCGACGGCAAGTCCGGCCTTCAACAGGTAGCCTTGCTCGCGTGTTTCTGTGTCCGAGTCTTGGTACATGCTGTTCGCGATCTTCGGCAGGTCTTTGTCGCTCGAATGGAGGACGAGTCCCTCGAATGCTCGCCGCCGCACTTCCGGCGCTCGCTTCGAGTCTGTGGCCAACTCTTGCAACCATGCTCGTTGCGTGGCGCCGAGTTCCGCGATTTGCCGCACTGCCTCGAGCCGGACGCTGGGGGCTACGTCATCGAGCGCGCTCTTGCACAAGGCAAGCAATTCCGTGTCCCGTCCTGACTGCGACAAGGCTCGGAGCGCTAGCTTGCGCTGCTCCGGATCCGCACTGCTTCGCACGAGATGGACGAGAACCTGGACCGCCGCATCGCTTCGTCGCGCCGTCTGGCCAAGCGCATCGATTGCAGCGTCCCGCAGCGACTCGTCCTGCAGCAACTGCGTGCAGATCGTGGCGTCGAGCTTGCCGTTGGCGGCAAGGAAGAACAGCACCGTGGCGCGATACTTGCACTTGCGATCGAGCAGGAAGGCCATGAGGCGCTGTTTACCAGGATCCCCTCCGTACTGGGCGACGGCTTCGATAACAGCCATCCGAACGGATCCGTACGGGCTACTGTAGAGTTCCGTGGGGATCGTTTGGACGAGTTGTCCTGCGGAGATCGGATGTTCCTGTTTGGCGGCAAAACTCCGAAGCGCCTCGACCGCAGCCCATTGCTCTGCCGCGTTCTTGTTCGACAGCAGCGTGTGTAGCGGCATCCTCCACTCTTCGAACGTTCCTCCTAGACAAAGGATCGTGACGAAGATGCTGATTTTGGAACGGGGCATCCAAGGTTCGCCGATCAGTGCCAGAGCTTGTGGTCTCAGCCACGGAAGATCTCCAGCCGCGTTCGCCAGGTAGATGAGTGAATCACTGACGACACCTTCCGCTTGCTCCTTGGCAAGCTTGTCCGGAAGTCGTTTGAGAGCTTCGTAAACCGCGGGAACGAAGCGCTTGGTACCGTTCTCGCAATACGCGAACCCATTGTAACAAAGCGAGAGCATGGCGGGGTCGGCGAGTTCGAGCCTCGGATGCGTTTCCTCGGTCCAGACTTGAAGCAGGGCGCCGGCAAGGTCCTCCTTGGTAATGCTCGCCCGAGCGCTCCAGATGCGAAAGAGTTCCGCGAGGAGGCGGGTTGGGACTTCGTGATGCGCTTCTCCCGGCCACAAGAACTTCAGGTGGACCTCGTTCATGTCTCGAACGCCCAACCTGCGGCGAACGCGGACGTCCATCTCCTGGAGGATCGATGCAGGCTGGTAGAGTTCGCGTTCACGTCCGTCGGGATCGAGGCCGCGCACCTTTTGCACGTAGAACCAGAAGCATGGCAACACGGGCGGAACGGGCTCGCCGTCGGCCGTGACGCGCGAAGTCCCTGTTGGTTCGCTGTCCGTTCGGGTGATATCGATCTTTGCGCCGAGGAAGACGGACGACTCCGCGCTAGAACTCAAATCGCCACCCTGCCCATAGGAAAGCCCAGTGCCAAGGATGAGCGCTACGACTCCACATAGAGCCGCGACGAGCAAGACTACATAGAACTTCTTCAAAGGTTCACCGTCCTCTTCTTCTGGCTCGCGTAAGAATGGCCTCCCTAAAGGTTCGGGAGACGTGCTACCCCTTAATGCCGCGACCGGGCCAAAACTGACAGGAAAAAGTGCCACCCCGCAATAAGGTGTCGGAGTCATTTTTTCTATCAAAACGACCGCGGCGCCACTTCGCAGGGGGGTTGTGCTCCGAGCGCCTATGTGGAGACTGGCGCCATGATGTATGAGAACTTCGAATCTCGCAACAGGCCGCGTGCGCTCCGGACCGTCCTTCTTTGCTGCTCTCTGGTGGCGGCCGTCCTGGCGGTTGTTGTGTGGCCTTTCGGAGCGCCGGGTGCCAGCAGCCACCAACGCGCGCACAGTGCGCTTCGCGACGCGGCTGTAAGCTTGGCGATTGCGCTCGAGCACGAGCCGGCCGATCGGGAGCAGCTCGCGTTCTTGCGCTCCTTGGTCGAGCTTGCCCTGGACGAGTCGACCGATGCTGCCAGGCAATGGGCTCCGGTCTTGCTACCGGCGTTGCGGCATCCGGGGTCGCGCCGGCTCCGCCAGGCCCTGCTCGCGCACCTGGACCCACAGTCGGGCGCGGCATACGCAGCGCGGCTGGCTCGCGCCCGCGCGCCGACTACGGCCCGACCCAGTCGGCTTGGCACGTTCCTGTGCCGGCGGCGTGATGTCGATCCATCGCTTTCGGGGCACGAGCTACGGCGGCAAGTCCTGCGCCATCGCGTTGAGCGAGCGGTGCGCGAACGCGCGATCCATAGGCCTACGGTCCAGCCAGAGCAATACGTCGGGCCGCCGCTTCCATTCGTATCTCGATGACGCGTTTGCAAGGTGGTTCTGTGCAATGACTTGAGGCGTTACATGCTGCGAGCGCCGGACCGTTGTGGTTGGCGGGGCTTGCTACCGCCTGGGCGATCTCTAGTATGTCGGGAGCGCAATCTCGCGTGATCTCATCTTTCGAAATGAAGGCAGGTGACCGATGTTGGCGACCCGACGACTCGTGCGTTTCTCTTGCGTTGGTTCTTCGCTCCCTCTTGCGATCGGGGTTGTCATGGTCGCCGTGCTTTCAACGACGGCCCTGGTCGGGCAGGGCCGAGCCGTCGTCCCCTCGACCGCCGCGTTTGGCGATGGCCGTGGCGCGGAGCCGTTCTTGTTTGGCGGTTTCGAGCGGCGGGTGCAGCTAGTGATCGACCGGCGGCAGCTGGCCGCCATTGGCAAGCAAGCGATCCGCAGCATTGCCGTCCGTCGCGATGCTGCGACCAATCGTGACCTCTCGGCTGGGCTCAAAGGCGGTTGGATCGACCTGACGATCCGGGCCTCTTGGAGCAACGCGGCGCCCGATCATCCGGCGCGGACGTTTCGCCGGAACCATGCTTCGACGTCGATCACCGTCTACGCCGGCCCGTTCCTTGTTCCCGATGCACCGCAGATGTCCGGCGGACGCACCGTCGCGAGCTTCGCTCCGGGAGAGTCAGTTCAGATTCAGTTACAAGAGCCCATTGCTTGGTCGGCGAAGGGGAACCTCTGCCTCGAGTTCGTTGCGCGACCGCACGCGTCGCGACCCGCGCCGGGCCCCTGGGTAGCGGACGTGATTGGCAAGGTGTCGGCCAGTCGCACGGTGTTTGGCCAATCCTGTTGGCGCAAGAGCCATACGGATCGTGCTGCCAACCGCTTTCTCCGGGACGCCGCGGTTGGCGAAACGCTGCGTTCGTGGACGCTCGGACCCGAGACGCCGTTGGCGCTGTTCGTGCTCGGCGCAAGTGACCGGGCTTGGGGGCCGATACCGCTACCGATCAGTCTCAAGGGTTTGGGAGCCTCCGGCTGTTCGCTCTATGTATCCCAGGATATCGTGACCCTCCGGCAGACCGTCCGTCGCGCGCCGCGGCCGCACGCGACCGGGAGCTTTGCGATTCAGCTGCCCTATGTCGCCAATCTCGTCGGTGCCCGACTGTTCTCACAATGGTTGTTTCTGGATCGGAACGCAAATGCCGCGGGCTTGTCGGTAACCAATGGCGCTTCGGTCACGGTCGCGGCGTCACCGCACGTCGGAGTCTCGATGGTCCTTGCCGATCGGGCCAGCGCAAAGAAGGGCAATGTCGTAGTCGGCAGCGCGCTCGCGCTGCAGCTCAGCCGCTAGGGGAGGTGACGATCATGCGTATCTTCAAACCAAGGCTGTGCATTGCCGGCCTGCTCCTGGCGAGCCTCCCGTGGGCGGCTCCGGCTCCCGGGACGGCACCGTTTGTCCTCAAGCCGGACCCCCCGACGGCCGGCGCGGACCTAAGAGTGACCTACACGGGGGATCAGGATGAGTTCTTGTTCGAGCTCGGCGATGGCGACCTGAGGGAAGGAAAGCTCGACAAGCATCGGGGGGTCACGATCCCTGGCAAGCTGCTCAAGAGCGGCGAGTTCCTCTATCTCATCGAAGTCGGGGGCAACGGCGAGCG
>CAYSWE010000003.1:0-11940 GCA_964434515.1 uncultured Phycisphaerales bacterium
CATCCTCATCGATGGCGGTAGGGTCTTGCTGGACGAGGCACTGGATGCGTTACGCGAGCAGTTCGTGCTGGCCATGATGGAGACTCTCGATGACGTCGCACTCGCGCGCCTCGAGCGACTCGAGGCCTGTGTGCGTGTTCGGCGAAGTCGCAACGAAGTGCACGCGGTCTTCCGGGGTTCGGTGCAGGGCGTTCGATCCGAAGTCGGTCCAATCACCAACGGCGCGTCCGTTGACTGTCGCCGCCTTTCCCTGGAGGACCTGTTTGTCGAAGTCGTGGGAGGCTCGGGATGATTCCCTCCCTCGCAGAGCTGATCCGAGTGCAGCCAGGTGCGCCGGAAAACTGTTCGGCAAACAGTGTCACGAATCTCGGTGGGAGTGGCTTCTTCTTTGGCATTGCTTACGGACTGGTTGGCTTGCTCGGCCAACGCGCGTTCTCGCCAGCGACCCCGAGTCAGGCGCACCGCTTCCTCGCTGTTCTGCCGATCGCTCTTGCGTATGCACCGATTCGGTTCTGGATCTGGCCTAGGGCCAAGCGTGTCGCCGACTTCGAACGTGCCCTGCCGGTCCCCGCGAGCCGATGGTTCCAGGCGGAACTTGCTGGGGCCCTCGTCTTGGCGGCGTATGTGTTCGTCGGTGCTCTGGCCGGTTGGGCCTTGGGCGCGCTGATCGGTGGCTTTCGAACGGACGCTCTGCTGTATCTCGTCTCTGGGTTCGGGACGGCCGTCACCGCCCTCGGTCTTGCGTTCGTCTTGCTGGGCTCGGAGCGGCGTCCTTCGTTGCAGCGATCGGTGTGCGCCATGCTTCCGTTCGTGCTTGCGTTGTTGCTCTTCTTGGCGGACTTCGGCTGGATCAACGTCGCCGTCGCTCCATGGGTCGTATGGTTTGCTTGGTCCACGGTCCCCGAGCGGTTTCTGGACGGGCTTGCGATGCGCCGCGCGCAGCCACCGGTTCTGAGCGCGGGCTTGGCCGGCGCCCTCGGGGAGGCGCGCCGCCGCGCGTGGGGCCGTCCGGACCTTTGGTTCGAGCATCTCGGGTTCTTGATCGTGCCGTGGTACCTCCTGACGGGCGAGGTGTGGTGGCTGAGTGGAGTGTGGGGAATCTCCCTCTTGGCGTGGATCCCAACGGCGCGCTTGCGCGAGCACCAAGCCTTGCGCCCCTTCGTGTCCCTACCCTTGCCCAGTCGTCGTGCACTCTTCGTCTTGAGTGGCATTCCGCTCGTGATTGCGCCGGCTTTGGGGCTTGGGCTCGGCCTTTATCAGGCCGCGTCCGCATCGTCGTGGTGGCGATCTGGGTCAGGTGCCCACCTCGGCGGGGCCGAGCGCCTGGCGCAGGCCGCCGCGCTGTTCCTGATCCTGTACGGAGTGTGGGCGCTCTTCGTAATCCGCGCGCATCGGCCGCGCCAGCATCCGATCGTGCGTTCCTCGGTGTCGATGATGCTGGCGGTCATCGCGGCGCTTGCATCGGTCCCGGTGCTCAGCGGGATCGGCAAAACCAACCTGCAGGCGGCGGTGCAGCAGACTCTGCTTACACTCGGGACTTGGATGCCACTACCTGCACCGGTGCTCGTACTCGCCTGTCTTGGTCTTGTCTGGCTGACCTGGCACACCTGCTCGCAGCGCTTTGATCGGATGGATGCGCCACCCAGTGTGTAGAGGCCGCGGTTCGGTCGATCAAAGCGTTGCCCGGCGTGGGCGAAGGCGCCCACCTCGATGCTCGACGTGGGCGTGGCGTAGCGCGGTTCCGTCACGGTCGAGCTGGATCTCCTTGGCGTTGGCCGAGACGAGTGATGCGAGACCGTAGGGATCGGACTTGAAGAGTTTAGGGCAGATGCGGTCGCGCAGCTTGGCGAGTGTCGCACTCGAGATGCGGCGCTCCTTCGTCTTTGCAAGCGTGCTGCGCACTTTCGCCACAAACGCTTGAAACGTCGGCTCGTCTAGGCCCAGGTCTCGCTCGCCGAGCCCGATTCGGCCGTCGCTCAGTCGGACCAGGGGCCAGCAGATCGTTGTCGTTACGCCGAGGCTGCGCACGCGACGAGCGCGACTCACGAGGTCGCGGTGCGGGAGTGGGGTGCCTGCTTCGACGAGGACCGTGCGGAGGAGTTCGGCGACCGAGACACGTTCGGCGTGGTGTTCTTGGAGGGCGAAGATTCGACGGCCGAGCCCGACGATTTCGTCGGAGCCCTCGAGCAGGTAGTCGAGAATGTACGGTTCGGGGATCTCAAGGGCCCAGTCGAGGCCTTGGTCGACAAACTCTTGCAGCAGGTCCGGACTGCTCCATTGCCGGGCGGGGTCCGTCCGCATGATTGCGAGCGTGGCTTGCTCGGCTTGCAGGGCGAACGGCGCGTAGCCTGAGAGGTGGGTGCGCAATGTATAGGTCGAAGGGCCGGTGTAGATTGCGTCGATGCGCTCGAGGGTCGAGCGCACCGCGCGTTCGCTCATCGGGTGCCCGGCCTGCGCCACGAGTTCCATCACTTCGCGGACATGCAAGGGGCTCCCCGCCTCCTCGAGGCACTGGAAGACCGCCGACGCGTGCGTTGGCTCCAGGTAGGCGTAGCCCCGGAAGCGGACGCAGTCGCGGCTGTCCTCGAGCAGCAGGGGGAGGAGCTCGGTTACCCCGAGGTTGCTGAGGAACTTTTCGGCGGCCGCCTCGGGTGCGACCTCTTCTGGGTAGGGTCCATAGAACTTGAGAAACGCCGACAGCATCGCGTCGCGGTTGGGGAATCTCCCGAGCGTCAGCACCTCCTGGCCGTCGCCGAAGTCGATGACGCGGTGCTCACAGCCGAGGCTCCGGAGCGCGCCATCCATCCACTCGGGGTCAGCGCTGGCGCCTGCGAGCCAAGGGTCCAGCTCTTCGGCCTCGACCAACCTCAACGGCGTCTCCCGCTCGGTGCGAAGCCGCCCGGCTCGACGGTCGAACACGTCCCGTAGGGTTCCGTCGCCGACGAGCGGGGCAAGCGCCCTGTGCTCGAGTTGACGCACGCGCTCGCGGGTGATCCCGAAGCGCTTGCCGAGCAGGTCTAGGGTCGCCGGTTTCGCGTTGAAGGAGCGTCGCTCGAGAATCGTCCAGGCACGGTGATCGGCTTCGGGTGGGAGCCGGTAGTGGACCTCCTCGACGAACGTTCGACACAGCGCGAGGCTCTCTAGCAGCTCGTCGACTGTTGTGCCTTCCAGGTGGCGATCCTCGACGAGCTCCGTCAAGTCGCGCAGCGCTCGCGTCAGGTCGGCGAGGCTCTCCTTGCCGAGTCCCCGGACTTCGAGGAGGTCTGGATCGGGCACGCCGCCGAGGTCGCCGATTCGGAGGTAGTGTCCGCGCACCAGGGCGTTGCGAGTCCGCTCCTTCAAAGCCAGAGCACTCGCCAAAGGGAGCCGGAGTGTCTCGGAGGCCAAGGACTCCACCAGGCGTGCAACCTCGAATTGGATCGATTCCCCTGGGGTTCGTAGCCTCATTTCACGTAGGACGGCCTTGATGTCTGCGAGCGACGTGAGGCCCAGGCGCGGAAGGGCCAGCAGGTCCACGTCCGAAAAGGCCGCGAGGTCCCCGAGCGTCACCAGGCCCGCCGCCGTGAGGGCATTGCGCGTGCGGTTTCTGAACCCCGCGACCTGCAAGAGCGCGACGCTCAGATATCGTTTGGGCACGAGGGACAGGAGTTCCTGAGCACTCTGGCTCGCCTTGCTTCGCGGCATGCACTGCGTTGTATCGCCACTGTTGTGCCAGATGCAAGCGTGCGTAGACCTGCGGGCGAGTTTCAACGGAAAACGGTCGATGGCGGCCACAGCTCCGAGCGAAGCTCGGACTTGCTTAGATTTTGGATCAAGGAAAGGAATCGAAAGGCACGCAGAGTCGAAAGCATCGTCAGATTGAAAACTCGCGGATACGCGACACCCCCTAGAATCGACTCCCGTGACCGACCTAACTTTTGACGTGACCGCCGCCTTCGACGGTGGCTTGATCGAGACGCTGGATTCCACGCCCGCGGCCGCCGCAGAGGCCGCGATGCAGCGTGCCTTCGATCTGCACGCGGACCGCGCCGCCTGGCTCGACCGGCCCAAACGCATTGCCGTTCTCGAGCGCTTTGCCGAACTTGTCGAAGCGCGCACCGACTCGCTCGCCGCCCAGGCCGCGCGCGAGGGTGGCAAGCCACTCAAGGACTCGGTGGTCGAGGTCGTGCGCGCCGTTGACGGCACCCGCGTTGCGGTCAGGGAGATCGCCAAGCTACACGGGAGCGAGGTCCCGATGGGGTTGACGGCCTCGTCGGCCGGGCGTGTCGCGCATACCTTTTGGGAGCCTCGCGGCGTCGTATTGGCGATCAGCGCTTTCAACCATCCGTTCAACTTGATCATTCACCAGGCCATCACGGCCATCGCCGCGGGCTGTCCCGTGCTCGTCAAGCCCGCGCTGACGACGCCGCTGTCGGCGCGCAGCGTGGTCGAGCTGCTCGCCGAGGCCGGGCTGCCCCCGGGCTGGTGCCAGCTCTTGCTCACTGACGATGCGGTTACCGAGGCGCTCGTTGGCGACCCGCGGCTTGGCTTCTTGACGTTCATTGGGTCCGCGCGCGTGGGTTGGTACCTACGTTCGAAGTTGGCGCCGGGTGCGGCCTGTGCGCTCGAGCACGGCGGCGTAGCCCCGGTGATCGTGGACGCAACGGCAGACATCGATGCGGCTATCACGCCGCTCGTGCGCGGGGGCTTCTATCACGCGGGCCAGGTTTGTGTTTCGGTCCAGCGCATCTACCTCCAACGCTCGATCGCGGACGCATTCGCGGCGGCCTTTGTGGCCGCTGTCAGTGAACTGCGCACCGGCGACCCGCTCGATTCGGACACGGACGTGGGGCCGCTGATCCGCACCCGGGAGGTCGACCGCGTCGAGGCCTGGGTTGCTGCGGCCATCGAGGGCGGTGCCAAGCTGCTCGCCGGAGGTCGGCGCCTTACAGATACGATCTTTGAGCCGACAGTGCTGCTCGACCCCAGGGACGATGCTGAGATTTCGACCACCGAGGTCTTCGGGCCGGTCGTTGCATTGTATGTCTTTGACGAACTCGACGAGGCCATCGAGCGCGCCAACGCCCCAGACGTCTTTTTTCAGGCTTCGCTCTTTACCCGTGACCTCGACACGGCCCTCGGCGCGTCTCGGCGGCTCAATGGCATGGCTGTCATGGTCAATGACCACACAGCCTTCCGTGTCGACTGGATGCCCTTCGGCGGCCACCGTCAGTCGGGCCTCGGCATGGGCGGCATTGGCCATACGATCCGGGACATGAGCCTGGAGCGCATGCTCGTGATGCGCTCGGACGCGCTCTAAAGTCCGTCGCGGAAGGCGTTGGTGCCCAGTCAGTGGGGCGGCAAGGGAATGCTCGGCTGGAAGGTCGCCAGCTTGGCAACGTTGGCGCGGGCAGCGTCGGTCACTTCGAGCCCCCAGGCAGCAAAGAAGGCCGCGAAGTTCTTGTGCGTGTGCTTGGCCAACATCTGGAGGAGTAGACTGCGCTTGGCCAGGTTGTCGCGTGGTCGCTTTTCGGGCGGGAGCTTGGCATACATGGAGAAGAGTTTGCGCATCCCGGGCCAGCCGAGTTCGGAGGCAAGCTGCACCCAGAAAAGGCATTTCTCCAGGTCGCTTCGCTTGGCGAACGGCTGACTGGTCCATGCCTTGGTCAGATTCTTCGCAAGCTCGTCGTGACGCCAATGTTGGTGTCCCATGTTGGCCGCGCGGTGCAATGCGGCGACATAGGTATACGACGCAAAGATGTTGACGGTGACCTCGATCGTGCCGTCGAATGTCCAAGGGTTGGCGTATCGACCGTAGTGCGCCGTTTGGTGGTTGTGACCGATCTCGTGGAACATGCCCCAATTGCCTTTCTCACGCAGCGTGGCGAGATCGGTGGAATGGGGAGCTGCCGACACCGGGCCCATGAGCGGGTAGCCGGAGTGCATGTAGCCGTTGGAGATCTGGACGTCGAAGACGAAGCGTTCTGGTGATCGACGTTCGAAGCACGCGAGGTCATCTTGTACTCGGACGACCTTGGTCCAATAGCGCAGGACGCTAGCCGGATCGTCGAGTTTGCCGAGGGTTTGCGATGGCAGGCTGAGCACGATGGCGTCGCATTCGAGTTCGCCGAACGGAGCCGGGGCGTGGCGGATCTTCTTGCGCCAATCGGCGAGAGAAGTCTTGCCGAGGACGAAATGTGGCGCGCGCACCGCGCCGCGGATGGTCACAGAGCGGATCGCGTGTTCGTCGGAGGGGTGTCTGACGACAACGTAGATCAGGCCGCCAAACGCGTTCCCGACGAACTCTGTCGCACCGGGCGCGATCGCAAAGCGGCGACTGATGCTCGGATATCGTTTCCAGCGTGGGCGCCGCAGCACGCTGTCGGTATGACACCCAACGCGGATCTCGAGCTGGACGCCTGCCGGCAGCTCCGGCACAGCGACCTCGACCGGCTCGCCGGGCGCGGCGTAGAGTCCTGTGCTGTGCCAACGAGGCACCGCGACGTCGACGCTCACGTGGGCGCGAACGCGCTTGGCCTTGGGCGCCACGGCGCCGGGGAAACGCTTGGCTGCCGGGTGGCAACGCAGCTCCGTGGGCTTCGCAGTGCGCGCTACGTGCAGGTCGATCGCGACGAGCAGTGTGGCGAGCACGTTGTGCTCCGGTTGCAGCGGTTTGGCGCCGCGCCAGGCGTGTTTTGTGCGCAGCTCGCGGAGGCGCTCGGTGATCGCCGACTGCTTGTTGCGGTGCTGGAGGTAACCCGCGACGACAGTCCGAGCAGCCCGGCCGAGCGCGCGTGCATTCATGCTCCCCGGCGAACTCGGCCTGGCCCGAACGTGGGAGAGGATGCGGTCCAGAGCGGCAACCGCTTGCGCCGCCGTGACCTTGCCTGCGCGTCGCAACGTCCGAGGCGCGAATGCCGTGAGGAGAGCCGCGCGCATCTCGCGCGCTTGCGTTGGTCGTTTCCCGCCGCGTTGAACTCCGAGGAGAGATGTCGCGCACAGGAGAGGCGTGATCAGGCGAACGGTTCGGACGGTAGGCACAGGCGTTGCGGCCGGGCTCTTAGCCCCCGAGACGGCCCGTCAAGGCATTCGAGGTTCGCAAGACGGCTTGTCGGTCGAACGACAGGACTTGCGAGTCGAACTTCACTCCGGCGAGGGCGGCGATCCCTGGTATGGGAACGGGGAACCTAGCGTTCCCGTTCGTCAGCGCGCTGGCCGCCGCCGTGGCGACGGACGGGAGGCTGATGTAGAGGAAGCAGTTGTTCGCGTTGAGCTTGATCGGTGGCGTCTGCAACCTGGCGGCGAGAAAGAGCACCGCGAGGCCCGGCGTCGGACCGTTGGTTACAGCGAGCGAGAAGGTCTTGTTGCCCAGCTTCGGTAGCCCGCTTGCCGTCTGGCGCAGGTCGCGTCCGTTCGTGTCGGCGCAACCCTTGCCGATCGACACGACCATGGCAGGCGGCAGCTTGAACTGGACGACGAGTTTCGGCCGCGAAGCCGCCTGGCTCTCGCGGCTGCCCCACAGTCGCGCGGAGGTCACCTTTTCGTCGGTCTCGATCAGCCAGCCGAAGTTCGTGGCTGGCCGGTCGAGCCAGGCCTGCACGTCGGAGATGAGGGCTGCATTCGAAGACCAAACGTGGGCCGCGGATCCTGCGGCGGACGCGCTCGCCGCCGCGACGAAGTCGCCGCCTGCCTTTGTCCAGGCCTTGGTCTTGAAGAACCGATGGGTCCAAGTCGCGTCCCCGGCCTTGGCCGCCGCGCCCCCGCCGTTCGAGCACGCGGAGCCAGCCTCGCCCCAGTCGCTGAGAACTCGATGCAGACTCGATGTCTTCGAGCCCGAGATCGTCATCAGAACCGTCATCTGCACCGTCACGGACGTGATTTTCGACCCCGCGGGAATTTTTGATGCGACTGGAAACGCGACGAGCGCGCGACGCACGCCGAAGCGTACCGTCCGGCCGGATACGAGCACGCCCCTGCCGCACGCGAGCGTCCCCGAGTTTGCAAACATCGAGGCATCTTTGCTCGGTTCTAGGGTGATGGTCCGCTGGGCCGAACTGGTGGCGGCAAGGATCAGGACGCAAACGGGGATTTGGAGTGCCGTTCTCATGGTGTTACTGCGGATGGTGTTACTGCGGACGGTGTTGCTGGCACGGCTTCCCGGGGCCCGCTGGGCGGTAGCCAAACCGGCCAGGATCCCGTGCGTGGGCGCCGCTTTTCGTTCTCTGACCAGCGCATCGATCGTCTCAGCAAGACATTGTAGATGGGCTTGACGAAGCGCATCCAGAGTCGCGCGGGCCACCCCTTCTTGATGCCAACTCCGACGCCAGCTTCGGCCGGTCCCTTGGCATGCGTCGGCATATGGCGGACGTAGCGCAGCCGGTGCTTTTGAACATGGCGTAGATCCTCCCTACGTCTGGCCCGAAACATTCGAGAGTCCCGACGGTGGACGCTCGAAAGCTGGAAGTCGAGGAGGTACGGGTATCCGTCTTCGCCCAAAAGGATGTTCTGTTCCTTGTGCAGGTCATTGTGGCAGATGCCAAGGGCATGCACGGCTGCCACGAGCGTATCCAAGTGGTCGAAGAAATCGACGGGGATGGCTGTAGCGCACGACAGCGTCGTGCCGGGGATCCAACTGCGGAGCAGGGCGTGGTCCGAGGCTGGAAGCTGTGCACGGAGATGGGGCACGCCTGGCAGGAGCTCGAGTCGTTGTAGGGCCCGTTTTTCTCGGCGAAGCAGGTGGCGAGCGAGCATGCGGGACCCGGGGATCCGGCTGCCGGTTGCCCGGCGGCTGACGACAAGCTCAGCGTCGTAGACGATACGGTCGACCCTGCCAAACACGTCCTGTTTCAGCGGTTGGTCGGAACGCCAAACATGTCTTGACTGCATCTCTTGGGACCAGATCTCTTGCGACCAGGAAGAAGGCTGTGCAGTGAGCATACGGGCTTGGTCGCGACGAAGAAGCGTTTCCTTCCCGCTGGACCAACCGAGGGTTGGCGCACGAACTCGCTCAGAACGTTTCTCCCTACATGCCGCGCGCGATCGCGACCTTGAGGCCGACCAGGCTGAGGACGCCGACCATCGTCATCGTGAGCGGACCAAGCGCTAGCATGGGGGCAATCATCTGCACCATGCCGACGAGTAGTTGGGGTGGCCGCTTCTGCTTCTTACCGTACAGGAACAAGCTGAAACCGACGGTGCTGACGACGAAACCGACGAGAATCGACGCACTCGACATTGGAAACCCTCCTCGCTGAGTGTTCATCGACCGGCCCGGACCCTCGGTTGAGCGCGACCGAGCCGAGAGCCCCTTCCACTTCTGGATGGTCTCGGTCGCCGAACGTCCAGCTGCGGGCTATGGTCGGCCGCGTCGGAGATCCTCAAAGGCGACTCACAGGGAGAACATGGCGCGACTCGGGCAGTACCTCATCTTTCTTGTCTTCCCGCTGGTCGTCGCGCTGGTCTTTGTCGTCGCGCCGCCGGGTACCCGGCACTTTTCCGATGTCGCGCTGCATGGGCCGTTCCACGCCGACAGCGGGCACGCCTACGTGGCGACCGGCCTCGACGACTTGCAGAGCGATGGCCCCGAGAATCCCCGCGGATCGACACTCGAGTTGGCGGAGGATGCGACCAAGCTGGGACCGGGGCATTCGTCGCACGCCACCGTTCGCGCGAGCGGCAAGGGCCGCTTCTCGCATTGGCAAGGCAAGCTGTGGTTTTCGACGAGCGATAACTCCGACCCGAACTCGAATGGGCGCCGCTATGCCGTGCGCGTTCCCTGGGTGTGGTCGACGGCGGTTTACTTGGGGATGCTTGCCGTTGCCCTGCCGTTCGTGGCGTTCTTGGTGTTTCGCTTGGTTCGGCCCTGCTCCGCGTGGCTCCGCGCCGCGGCGATCCTGTTGTTGGCCGCCGCTGCGCTGGAGGTCGGTGCATGGACGCTTACGCGCCAGCGACTCGCCGTCGCTCCTCTGAGCACGCGCCACTGGTTCGCACATCTGTTCGAAGGCGAGGCGTCCAAGGCTCAGAGCGCCTCGGCGCTCTACGAGCCACATCCATTCCTCAACTACGCGCTGAACCCATCGGCCAAGCTCGGCACTCGCAAACAGACCAACGATCGCTACCTCATTCGGCGCCTGGAAAAGCTGCGGCCGCGCGCTGCGGTCCGTTGGCGCGCGCTCGTCCTCGGTGGGAGCACGACGTTTGGCGAGTTCCTCGAGAATCCCGCGGACGTGTGGGTGCGGCGGCTCGAGGTCGCGCTGCGCGCCGCGCACGGCGACGACGTGGATTGCATCAACGGCGGTGTTTCCGGCTACACGCTACTCGAGAACCTCGTGCACTATGCGCTCCTGCTCGATGACCTGGATCCCGATGTCGTCATTCTGTATGTGGGGATCAATGATGTCCCGGCACGTTTGGTTGGTCGACTCCGGCCCGACTACCGCAACTACCGCGTTCCGTGGGCATCGCGGGAGCATGGATTTCCCGAGCCGAACGCGCTGCTCGCCTGGAGCTGGGCCTATCGCTTTCCGTATCTCGTTCGCAACATCGAGGGGCACAGTGTCGTGCACATCCTGCAACTGGTCTCCAAGCCCCTGCCCGGGTCCGGTTCTTGGGCCAACAAGCTCACCGAGAATGATGCACACGTGTTTGAGCGCAAGCTCGGTTTGATGCTCGACCTCCTGCATGCGCGCGGCCGCAAGGTCGTTGTCTTGCCGCAGTACTTCCATGTGCGTAGCAAGTCCGACGAGGTGTTCTTGGGTGCCGTGCGCCAGCACAATGCCATTTGCCGAAAGGCGGCGGAGCAGCGCGGTCTGCCCTATCTCGCGGCATTGGATACGGAGGGCGTGTTCGAGCCCGGTGAGTGTTTTGACAACTGTCACTTCAACGCCGCCGGTTCGGCCAAGATGGCCCGGCTGGTGTTCGCGTTTCTCCAAGCCAACCAACTTGATCGGTAGCCCGAGAGGCAAGTGAATGGACCGTGTGCCAAGCACGCGCAACGCGTGGATTCGCGTCGCGGCACTGTCCGCGGCGCTGCTCTGGCTGCTCGTTGCGCTGCTCCTCCTTGGCGATTATGGACCGGTCTGGGACCCCGTGCTTGGCGAATATCCCTACGGCGAGTGCATCCTCCAGTATCTAAGACCGGGTCGCCGACCGATTTTGCTCCGCCATTGCGCGCGGCCCTGGAGTTTAGGCAACCGCATCCGAACTTTGAACTGGCGTTCCCATTCGCCCAGACGCACCCGTTCACGGCGATCCTCTCGGCGTTGTCGTGTCGACTGTTTTGGCACAAGCTTGGTTGGCTCGCGGCGATCTCCGCGCACAACTTGGCCGTCGTAGTCGAGGTCGCCGTCTTCATCTACTTCCTTGTCGGCTTCGTAGCCCGGCGGTTCGGCATCCTAGCGGGTTTGGCGGGCGCAGCCTTCTTGTGTGCCAGTCCGCGCTGGTTCGGGCATTCGTTCAATAACCTGCGGGATGTGCCGGAGGCGTGCCTCTACGGGCTGGCGTCGATTGGCATCTATGACGCCCTTCTGCACAATAGGCTGCGCGGCTGGTGCCTTGCCGGTGTGCTGACGGCGTTCGCGTTTGCGCAGAAGACCAATGCCGTCTTCCTGCCGGTGCAGATGGGGCTGTTCTTCGCGCTCGCTTGGGGCGTAGACCGCCTGCGCGGACGCGCCGTTCTGCGGATTCCATGGCGTGGGGTGCTTGTTGCGGTTCCCGTCTTCGTTGCGACCTATTACGCGATCTCTCCACCCATCTGGCGCGATCCGATCGGCCAAATGACTGCGTACTACGAGCAGATGCGCAGCATTGGGAATCTCCTGACGAGCGATGTCGGACGGCTAGTGGTCGAGCACGTTCCGCTCGTCAACTGGCATGGGCCGCGGCACGTGCTCTATACGACCCCGCCGGTCTTGCTAGGGCTGGCGTTCCTGGGCGCTATCGCGCCGCGACGGGTCGTTCCGC
>CAYSWE010000003.1:11950-26940 GCA_964434515.1 uncultured Phycisphaerales bacterium
GTTGACACCCATCGTGCGCGTCGCGTTGCCGGGAATGCGCGACTTCGATGGCGTACGGCATTTCATGGAGTTCTATCCGCCGCTCGCGATCCTGGCGGCGATCGGGCTACGTTTCGCTCTTCGGTTGGTGCGGGCGCGTGCTGTACTCACGGTGGCTGTGGTTGCTGTGACGATCGCGCCCAGTGTGATTGCGGTCGTTCGGACCCACCCGAACGAAGTCTGTTATTTCAATAGCCTCACGGGCGGTCTCAGCGGTGCCGCCAAGGCCGATCCACCGCTGGACGCGATCGACTACTGGGGCAACTCGTATTGGCAAGGCTTGCGCTGGCTCAAGCACCACGCTGCGCCACGCTCTACGCTCGTCGTTCCGATCGCCGAGCACATCGTGCGTTGCGTGGTTCCTGTGGCGCTCGGTCGCGGCATGCACTTGGTCGGGCGGGGCGACGACGCCGGACAGATGGTGGCACCGCTCTACGTGATGGTTCTGACTCGGCCGGGGGCGCGCGGCCCGATGCTGCGGGCCATCCTCGAGAGTCATCCCCCCGTCGTGCACGAGATTCGCGTGCAGGGGAGAGTGATCCTGCGCATCCTCAGACTCGATGATCCTGGAGTCGTGCGTCGCGCCGCGGCGCTGCGCTCGCGACAGGAGCGAGCCGCGGCGGCGACACAGAGGCTTTTTGTGTGGGTGCAAGCCGACCCGACGAAGCGGTTCGTCATCGTCAACCGGATTCTGACACTGGCTCCCGCCAAGGGCCTGGACGCGTCCGTGCACGAACTCTGCGCCATCACGCCGGTGACGCTGCATCAGGACGTGCGCGACATCCTGTGGTGGATTGTGAACTCGAAGTAGCCGCGCGGGTCGCTACACTGGGCACCGATGTCACGCAAGAACACCATATTGGCCAGCGTCCTAGCCGTGTTGCTGGGTTGGCGCGGCGTCGAATCGGCGATCGATATCGTCCGCGAAGCGCGTCAGAAATCCGGCGACGTTCGCGCGGCGTTGACGCTGAGCGAGAGCGAGCGCATCACGCGCGAGCTGAACCGACTCGAAATCCAGCGGGGCGTTTCGCCGCCGGGCGAGGCCGCGCTCTATGCCGCACTCGCGCGACATCTTGTTCCCGACGCCACGGTGTTCTTCGTCAATGAGAACGTCACTGTGCGGCGCCTCATGGCGTTTCAGCAGATGCACGTGTTGTTCGCCCCGCGTCCGTTCTTTCTGACCGCCGGGTTGCCGGCGAACTGGCGCCAAGCGATGGCGGCCATCGGAACGCGCTGCTACGTGATCGAACACGGGACGGCGCGCAAGCCGGAACTTGCTGAGGTCTGTGACCGTCTCGCCGAGGGACCGGGCTTCGTGCTGTGGCGCTACCGGGGGGGCAAGTGACCGTCGTGCTGCAGCTTGTGCTGATGCTCGGGCTGCCGCTCTTGCTCGGCGCCGCGCTCCTGCGCTTACTTGGGATTGGGATTCGATCGGATCCGGTCGCGTTTTTCGGCTGGGCTTGGATTGCCGGTTGTTTGGGGACTGGCTTGGTCGTGTTCGCTTGGCTTTGGACTGGCTTGGGGACCGCTTCGGTGCTTGCGCCCGCACTCGCGATCGCTGTGCTTACGTTGCTCGCCTGGCGATTCGGACGGCGTGTCGACGCCGTGCCCGCGGCGCGGGTTCGAGCGCCGATGCTCGAGCGAGCCGTGTTTGGCGTGGTGCTTGCGGCGCTCGTCGTGTTTGTCATCGAGCGGATCGTGACCGGGACTCTGATTCCCGTCTTGGTTGGCGACGAGGCCGAGTTCTGGGCTTTCAAGAGCAAGATCCTTTATGCCAGCGGAGGCTTCAACGAGCAGTTTCGCGCCACGATGCACGACCCGCTGCGGCTCATTTACCACAAGGACTATCCGGTCCTGAATCTGCTGCTGCAGGTTTGGTCCTTTGCCTGCTCTGGACGCATCACACACGTCGTCAATCGACTTCCGATTCAGGTCTTCGCGCTGGCTAACCTGTTGGTTGTCGCTGGCGCGCTTCGGCGTGTCGTGCGCCCGGGCCTCGCTGCCTTATTGGTCGTCCTGTTGATCGCGCCCAGCCGAGCCGACGGGTGGGCCCATCTGGCCATGAGCGACCTGCTGGTCAGCGTCGGAGTGGTCGCGGCCTTCGACGCCTTCTCTCGTTGGTATCGGAACTCTGAGATTGCATGGTTCCGATTGGGCGCGGTCGCGGTCGCCGCGTTGCTTTGGTCCAAGAACGAAGGCTTATTCTATTCGATCTGCACCGGTGCGGCGATCTTGCTGTCGGTGTTGCCGCAGCCGTCGCTGCTTCGGTCGCGTCGCTTGTGGCGTGCCGTGCCGTGGCTCCTGGTGCCGGGTGCGGTCTTTGCTCTCCATCTTTGGTTCAACGCACATCACGGGTTCGTCTCGGCGTTCAGCGAATCGGAGGACGGGACCCTGCTTGCGTTGTTCCGCGAGCGTTTCACGACTCAGCTCACGACAGTGCTCGACTATTTCGCGCGGAACGTCGTCTTTAGTCCGGAGCACTCCAACCTGCTCCCTGTTTGCTTCTTTGGACTTGTGGTGGGCTTTCCCGTCGTGCTCTGGAAGAGTTCGCTGCGTGTACCGACGCTGGCGCTGCTTGGCGCCTCGGCCGGATTGATTGCAATCTTCATTGCCCATCCGACGCCGCCTCCGTCCGACATCATGCAGCAACTTGTCAACGGAGCGCAGCGGGTCAGTTTTCAGCTGTTTCCGTCGTTGGTCCTATGGGTTGGTGCCGCGATTGGCTTGGTCTGGCCCAAGTGCGCCCCAGAGTCCGCATCTACCGTTTCGGCCAAAGGCGTAGGTTGACGTCGGTGATCTGACCGGCCCGGATGCGGAAGCGCTTTCGACTCTCGGCAAACCCGGGCGCTACGATCCGCACCTGGTAGCTCCCGGGAGTTAGACTCCTGCCGCAGAGCGTTCGACTTCCGAGGATCGGGTCTGGCGAACGCGTCCAGTCGACCGCTGTTCCTTGGGCTCCTCTGCGCGGCAGGAGGTAGGGGCCGACCGACACATTCGCGCCGGCGGGCGAGGTGATTGTGACTCGGGATCCGCGTGGCATGACATGGGAGCCCGATGTGTAGAGCGCCAGACGCAGGCGGCCGTCGGAGGGAACCTGTAGGCGGACGGTACGGACGATCCCAGCGAGCACGACGACCGACTTGGTGATTGGCGCTCGAACGTTTCGGTTGCCGCCTGGGGGGGTGGCTCGGGCGTGCAGGACGTAGCTGCCCGGCGGGGCCTTGACGAGCCCCGACTCCGACCACGTCGTGATTGGCCGATGCGTGAGGCGTTCGACCAGCAGGGCGTGGCAGTCCTGGATGGGGTGTCCGGCGTCGTCCACGAGCTGGACTTGCAAACCACCATTCTGGCTCGCTTGCGGCAGGATGAGGTCGACCTCGTGCACCGCTGGCGAGTTCTTACCGATGTAGACGCCTGCGTACACGGGGAACCGATCGCGCCCCTCGGAGCTGAGGAGGTAGAACGAGTTGTTCTTCGCGATGAGTCGATGGGCGGGCTTGGCCAGGCTGGCGCCAGACTTTGTGGCGTCGGCGAGTAGGTTGCCGAGATACTCCCCTGCCGCGAACCGCTTCGCCGCCTCGGTGGCGCTCGCTTCGGACCACTCGGTCCAGTGCAGGGGCGCTTTCGTGGCCGTTCGGTCATGGTTCCGGATGTGTGCATTGAGCACGATAGAACCAATCACGAAGCGGACGTTGAGGTTGTCGGTTGTCACGCGCTGCTCATCGTTCTGCACGCGAATGCGATACGGCCCAGGCTCGAGGTCGCGGAACGCGAACTCGCCGTTGGGGCCGGTCCGTGTCGATCTCAGGCTCAGTGCGTCGTAGACAAACTCGGGCAAGCTCGGCTTCGTAGGTCTCGCTCGATCTGTTGCGTCCTCACTGTCGTCATCGTCCACGCGGGCGCACGAAACATTCCAGCCCACGTGCGCCTGTCCGGATGTGTGCAGCACATGGCCCTCGATTCGCGCGGCTGGGTGCAGCACGAGATCTGGAAGCGCCAAGTCCTCGGTCTTCTTGAGTTCGAGCCCAAGCCGGACCGCGGCACCGACCGTCGAAGCGCGTGCAGCCAGATCGAACGTGCCGGAGCGTTCGATCGGCAGCCGATAGAGTCCCGTTTCGTCGGCGACGCCCGCGCGGTGAATGTCCGTGCCCCCGGGCCACCAGAGTTCGACTTCGGCACCCCCGACGCCGCGCTGCGAAGGGTCGACGACGCGGCCCTGCACGAAACTCGTGTGCGCGACGTCGACGGAGACGCGGTCGGCGCGAGCCGAACCCGCGAGCCGATCCTCGCGTGTGGGCGAGGTGTTGTGCGTTCGGCTCGCGGGCAGGTTGGCGTCCGCGTTGTTCGGTGCCTCGGACTGCACGCTCGCACTCGATGAGGCCGACTGGATCTGCCAGAGAGCGACCGCAAAAACGCCCGCGATCACGGCGACTATGAGCAGCCCCCGAGGCTTCGAACGAACAGCAATCCTGTCGTTGCTACGCTTTGGAGCATCGAGACGCGACATCGAGGTACTCTAGCACGTTCGGGACTCAAGCCCGGCAGCCCGCGGATTCTCGTCCGCGACCGGCCGTGAGCGACGCGTGTGGACCGGCAAGCTGACTAGTCACCATGCTTGGGGACCCGACTGCGCCGCGCGTTGAGTCGCGTCGTAGAATGTGTCGAACGCATCGCCAGCGACAGGTGCAGGGGCAACACCGCGTGCTCGTGCTGAGGGCCCGGGACGGTCACTCTCTTTGGCTCTCCCGTCGGCTCGCGAGCCAGCTGTAGAGTGCAGGCACGACCAGCAGCGTGAGCAGAGTTGCAGTCACGAGTCCGCCGATCACTACGGTGGCCAGGGGGCGTTGCACTTCGGCGCCGGCGCTCCTGGCCATTGCCATCGGGATGAAGCCGAAGCTCGCCACCATGGCGGTCATTAGGACTGGGCGTAGGCGCACGAGTGCGGCATGGCGAGCCGCCACCTTGGGGCTCTCGCCACGCGCGCGTAGGTCCACGATGTAGGAGATCAGCACTACGCCATTGAGAACGGCGATCCCAAAGAGGGCAATGAAACCGACCGCTGCTGAGATCGAGAACGGGTAGCCGCGGAGCGCGAGTGCGAAGAGGCCGCCGGTTACTGCCAGCGGCACGTTGAGAAAGATCAGCGCTGCGAGCGACAGGGAGGAAAACGTCGTGTAAAGGATCACGAAGATCAGGAAGAGGGCGAGCGGCACGAGAATCGTGAGCCGCTCCGCAGCTTCGGCGAGGTTTTCAAACTGGCCGCCCCAGCTCATGGTCCACCCGGGTGGAAGCTTGATCTTGTTGTCGACGAGTTTGCGCGCTTCCGCCACAGCGGATGCCAGGTCGCGTCCTCGCACGTTGGCTTCGATTGAGATTCGGCGGCCAATCTTCTCGCGGCTGATCTGGGCCGGGCCGTTTTCGATGCGCAAATCCGCGACCTGCGAGAGTGGAACCAGGATGCGGTCGCCGCTCTCGCCGAGTAGGGTCGACGCTACCTTGAGTTCGCCGATACGCTGCAGGTCGGAGCGGACCGACGCGTCGAATCGCGCCTGGACGAGGAAACGCTTCTGGCCCTCGAAGACCGTGCCCAGCTCCTTTCCACCCACCGCCTCGACGACGTCGAGCACGTCGCGCGCGTTGATCCCCAGTCGAGCGATGGCCTCTCGGTCGAGAATCACGCGCAGCGTTGGCAGTCCTACCGTCTGCTCCACTTTGACTTCCTCGAGGCCACGCACTCTCTTGACGACGGCGGCCACCTCATCGGCGACGTCCTTCATTTGCTGTAGGTCTCCGCCCGTGGCGAAGATCTTCACCGCGATGTCCGAGCGCACTCCGCTGATGAGCTCGGAGACGCGCAACTCGATTGGCTGGGAATAGCTGAACATGACGCCCGGAACCGCTTCCTTGAGCTTTGCGTCGATCGCCGCGATCAGCTCGTCCTTGGTGTCAAAGCGCCAATCGCTCTTTGGATTTAGGATGACATACGTGTCGCTGATCTCGACGCCCATCGGGTCGGTGGCGATCTCTGCGCGTCCGGTTCGGGAGACGATCGTCTTGACCTCCGGAAATTCCATAACGACGCGTTCGGCCTGGAGTGAGATCCGGTTGGACTCCTCCAGCGAGATGCTGGGGATACGCCAGATCTGCATAGCGATCGACCCCTCGTCGAGTTTGGGGACAAACACCGCACCCAGGAACGGAGCAATCAGGACGCTGGCGAGAAAGAGCCCGACCGCGCTGGCCGAAGCGACCATCGGCCGGGCGAGAACACGGTCCAGGATGGGGGCGTAGATCCGCTTTGCCATCCGGAAGAGCCACGCTTCCTTTTCCCGCGCCTTGGTCAGGAATAGGCTGGCCAACACCGGCATGAGGGTCAGAGCGCAGATGAGGGAGGATGCCAGCGCGAAGACGACCGTCAGTGCCATCGGTCGGAACATCTTCCCCTCCAC
Source organism: uncultured Phycisphaerales bacterium (assembly GCA_964434515.1). Lineage (GTDB taxonomy): Bacteria > Planctomycetota > UBA1135 > UBA1135 > CAYSWE01. The sequence goes on from CAYSWE010000003.1 coordinate 18,439, forward strand.
GCCGGTGAGCGCCAGGATCGGAAGATAGACGATGATGATGATGCCGACCGCAAACACGACGGGGCGCGCCACCTGGTGGCTGGCCGCGCGGACCTTTTCGATCGGGCTCAGTTCGGCATCGTTCCTGTGGTCGTGCATATAGCGGATGATATTCTCTACCATTACGACCGAACCATCGACGATGAGGCCGAAGTCAATGGCGCCAAGCGACATTAGGTTGCCAGAGAGTCCCATCGCGTTCATTGCGATGAACGCCGTGATCATCGAGAGTGGGATGGCGGCAGCGACGATCAGTCCGCCGCGGACACCTCCGAGGAGCAGCAGGAGCACCAGGATCACGAGGGCCCCGCCCTCGACAAGGTTGTACGCGACGGTTCGAATCGTTCGGTCGACAAGCTCTGTCCGGTTGTAGAACGTGTCGATCGTGATTCCCTCCGGCAGCGTTTTCTCGATCTCCAAAATCTTATCGTGAACCTCTTCGGACACGGTCCGCGAGTTGGCTCCCATGAGCATCATGACGATGCCGACGACCGCTTCGCCCTTGCCGTCCCGAGTGACAGCGCCTTGCCGGATCATTGGCGCAAACTCGACCTTGCCGATGTTGCTCACGTAGATCGGGGTCCCCTCGCTGTCGCGGCCCACGACCACGTTGCCGAGATCTTTGAGACCGTTGATCAGGCCCTCGCCGCGAACCAGATATTGTTCGCCCGCGTGCTCGATGTATCCGCCGCCAACATTCCGGTTGTTGCTCCCGATCGCCTCGAACACATCGGCCGCGGAGAGGCCATGTGCGGTCATGCGCTCGGAAGAGAGTGTGACTTGATAGGTCTTGAGTTCGCCGCCGAAGGCGTTCACTTCGACGACACCGGGCACGGATCGGAGCTGGAAGGCTACGTTCCAGTCCAAGATCGTGCGGAGCTCCATAGGGCTGTGACCGGGCCCCTTGACTTCGAATTGGTAGATTTCGCCGAGGCCCGTGGATATGGGACCCATCTCGGGTTCGCCGTATCCCTCGGGAATAAGGTCGCGGGCTTCGGTGAGCCGTTCGGCGACCAACTGTCTGGCCCAATAGATATCCGTACCCTCGAGAAAGACGACGGTCACGAGCGACAGTCCGAACTTGGACACGGAACGGATCTCTTCGATCCCGGGTAGGCCGCTCATTGCGGTCTCGACCGGGAACGTAATGAAACGTTCGATTTCTTGTGGAGCTAGGCCCGGGGAGTTTGTGAGGACCTGTACCTGGACGTTTGTTACGTCAGGTACCGCGTCGATCGGCAATTGCTGCATCGATCGAAATCCAACGGCTACCGCGAGAAACCAGAAAATGAGAATGAGAAAACGATTGTCGAGCGAGAAATCAATGATGCGACGGATCATGGCGTGTTCCTGTGCTGGGGCTCAGTGCGAGTGGCCTTCGCCAAGCTCGCCCGTGCGGGCCATAGATTTGAGGAGAAACACGCCATCGACTGCGATTCGCTCTCCTGGGGCGACGCCGCGCACGATCTCGACCAGGTCGTTGGCTCCCTTGCGTACAGTGACGGCCTTGCGCAGGAATGAGCCGTCTTCGTCGGGGTTTGCCACGAACACGAAGTTTTCCTCACCTTCGTGAACGAGCGCACGCTCGGACACAACGACGCGTCCTTGCCAGGACCGGACCACGACCTCAACATTACCGAACATCCCAGGGCGTAACGGGAACTCTTCCGGCCACTCCTCGAGTGCCGCATTGCCAAGCTCAATTCGCACGGGGGCGGCGCGGGTGCTCTCGGAGATGCGGTAGCCGATCTGTGTGATCTTGCCCGGTAAGGAAAGACCGGGCAGCGCGTCCAGGTGGACCAAGACGTCTTGCCCTGTTCGCAGCGACCGCAAATCCTTCTCGTAAGCCGAGGCGATGATCCAGATCGTCGAGAGATCGTGGATTTTGAAGAGGGTCCGGTCGGTTCCCACGTGTTCGTTGAGCGTAATGCTGCGGTCTAGGATGATTCCAGCACGCGGGGCACGAATCAGGATCTTGCCGTTTTGCAGCCGGGTTCCGTGTTCCGCGGCTCCGTGGTAGGCGGCGACCTCCTGGTCGCTGAAGCCCAAGACGATCAATCGGTTGCGCGCAGATTCCTCCTCGATTGTGCCTTGCCGGACCAACATTTGGAGTTCGAGAAGCTTGCTGTCTCGCTCGGCCTCCAGGCTTGTGAGTTCTCGATCCTTGGCGAGACGTGCGCGCTGTAGTTCTTTGTCGGCCTCGAGAAACGGTCGGATCGTCGAGATACTCTTCTCCTGGAGCTGCTTCTCTCGCTCGAAAATCCGTTGTGCGACGGCGATTTCGCCATCGAGGACTCTCGTCAAGGTCAAGAGGCGGCCCTCGAACAGCTTCTTGGACTGTGTCAGTGTCTCTTTGGCCGCTATGAGACGCGCATGCTGTTCGAGATAGGAGCTGACCGTGTTACCGAGCTCGATGCTCCACAGCTCCACGAGCGGGTCTCCGGCGGCAACCTTTTCACCCAATCCCTTGTAGATTTTCTGGACGATGCCTTCGACCCTTGGCGTTACATGAACGATCGTGTCGCCGTTGCTCTCGACGCGGGCTACTAGGCGCAGCGTATCGGCGATCTTGCCGGCGCGGGCCACGACCGTCTTGACTCCTGCGGCTTGGCGTTGCTCGGCGTCCAGGTGGACTTCATTGCCGGCGCCGGCTTCTTCGTGACCCGCCCCGGCATGCTCCTCACCGCCGTGATGCTCTTGTTCTTTGGTGCCCTTTCCATTGCTGCAGCCGGTTGCAGTGGCAAACGGCAGAAGTCCCAGAGCCACGACTACGAGGAGGCTCCGCGGGGGTGTGTTCCTAAGGCTCATCGTTTCTCCTTTCTGCTCTTCTCATCACGTCGGTTTGTTTCGGTGAGCACAGCCCCGGTGGCGGTGTCCATCATCAAACGAGCCTCGGCTTTGCGGATCCGGGCTTCCAGATAGCTCCTTTGCGTGTCGAGTGACTGACGCTGTGCCGTCAAGATCTCCACGAGGGTGACTTCGCGTGCACGGAACGCGGCCTCAGTGAGGCGTAGGTTCTCCTTGATCCTTGGGAGGAGCGTGCTGCGGTATGCCTGCACCTGTTGGCGTTCGGTTTCGAATCGCGCAACGGCGGCATGGACTTCGGCGCGCAATCCATGCACTGCAGCTCGGAGCCGCTGTGCCATGCGCTCACGTCGGGCGGCGGCGGTGCGCACGGCGGGTGCGTTGAAAGACGAGAAGATCGGCAGAACGAGGGCGATTCCCGTTCCAATCGCGATTTCGGGCCATTGTCGGGCGATTTCGAGGCGAAGGTTTTCTTCGAGTGCCTGATAGCGCGCGAACAGAGCCTCGAGATCGGGCCGACGGTGGAGCGCCTCCTCGGTGAGAGTCTCAGCGTCCGCGGTCTCGTTCGCGTCCGCGGCTGGCTCGTCGAATGGGTGCCCGGCTGCACGCATGGGGATCTTTGTGTCGGGCCGAAGCCCCAACGCTGCATTGAGTTGCTGGCGCGCCAGGCGGAGTTCGCCCTGCAGCCTTACACGAGCCTGAATGAGCGCGGCGTGTTCGATCGCGGCCAGGTTGGCTTGCAGGGCGGTTGCGCCACGGACGTTGCGTGCCTCCTCGAAGAAGTCGGCGATCTTCTTGGCCGTTTCGAGCACTTTGGCGTTGAGTTCAAGCCTGCTCTTGGCTCCCACGACCGCGATCCAGGCGCGGTGGACCACCCGGACCAGGGCCCACTCGGCTTCGAGGATCCGCTGGCGGACCTCTTCTTTGCGTGCCTCGGCGATGCCGACCTTCGAAGAGACCTCACCGGGCCTGGGCAGTCGCCACGAAAGCCCCAGTCCGGAGATATAGTCGACACTCTTGGGCGTGTCGCCGGTGACTCTGGTTGCGATTGCATCCATAGCGTCCCAGCTGAGCTCCGGCTCCGGGAGCAGCCCAGCTTCGACCAGTTCGGCTTCAGCGATGCCCATCTCACGCCGGGCGGCTGCGAGCATCGGATTGTGCGTGATGGCCCAGCTGGAGGCCTGAACGCTGGTCCAACCGACGTCGAGGTCCTCGGCGGATGGCCCATGCACAGCCTGTCGAGGGAGTTCGACTCGCTGCAACTCCGCCAGGATCTGCATGCGATCCTGCGGGTCGGCATCATACGTAAAACAGCTGGACAGCAGGAACGCGGCCAGGAACGGAACATGTCGGATGGAGTGGGGGCGCAAGCCCCCGATGTGTCGATTCATCGAGCCCAGTCTTGTCCAGGGACCCTGAGGCACGTCCGAATGCTTCGGCCGCGACTCTCGACCTCGTTCGAGGTCAGAAGGTGTGAGAATCACGCAGCATCTGCACGACGGCGTAGCCCATGCTTGCGAGATTCGTACGTTTAGGGCCCGTGCGAGCCCTGCAGCGCCCCCGAGGACTCAGATCGATCGAACTTCGATGGGTCTCAGTGCCGGGATGCCGCGGAGCGGTGGCTCAAATGCGTAGCGGTAGGCCGCCCGGTGGGTAGACGAAGACCGGTGGACCGTCGACGCGTCGATGTTTGCGACGGCGTTGCTCGTGTGGAGCAGGCAACACAGCGATCCAAGGACGCCATTGCGGCGGCTGGACTCCGCGTGCCGGGCGGAGCGACTTGGCGAGTTCCTTCGGGCTCGCCAGCGTCCTGCACGGGTCAGCGCCGTGATCGGCGGAAGGCCCCCAATCCGTCCCGCAGCCCGCGCAACCGTGTGGCAGAACCTCGGCGGAGCAGAGCCCTGGCAGAACCAAGAGCGCTACGCACAACAACCGGAGGATGAGATTCCGTCCTACCACAGTGGAGGAAGTTATTCGGACTACCGCCACGAATCAACCGTCAGGCGATTTCTGGCGGAAAGCCTGGTTCGTCGTCGTTGTCTGCTTGCCGCGCATCTTCGGGTCTCGGGGTTTGCGACGGCTCGGGCGGTGTGTTCAGCGCCCCGGTCTCGCGGAGTTCGTCAAGGATTGCGCTGACGCGTCGCTCATTGCCGGCTCCTCGATCGAAGCGAAAGCGGATCTCGGGGACGCGGCGCAGCACGTCGGCGGCGCGGGCTGCGACCTGTGGCTTGATGTCCTCGAGCAGGTCTTCGAGCACGGTCTGGTTCTCGTCGTCGTCTGCGCCGGCATCGGGCGGCAGGTAGCAGACCGTCACGAGACGCTTGTCGGAGGAGAGCGAGGTCGTCGTGAACTCGACGGACTCGAGCCGTTCGTCGGTCAACTCGTTGAGAAACAGAAGCTGCAGTTCTTCGTGCAGCCGGCGGGCGAGTCCACCCTTGTGGCGATTGGATTGCGATCGTCCCATCGAAGCTATCGTCGCCCTGCGGCGGGTTCATGCAACCGCGGAATCCGCCCGCCGCCTTGTGCGGGGCCTCGTCTTGGACGGCCGCGCTTGGTGGTTGGCGTTGGCTTACTCGGACTTGGCAGCGCCGGCGCCTTCCGCGTCGGCATGCCGAGCGCGATGTCCACCAGGGCGGCGGCCAGGCGCCAATCGGGAGCACTCCCGTCCGGGTCCTCTCCGGCGAGCGCCCACGCAAACGTATCCGTATCGCGATCCAAGCGACCGTGGTCACCGGTCAGAACGGCCGGATGGAACGAACTCAGGACGACGTGTCCACCGCGGCGACCGCCATAACGAAACGTGATGATCGCCGGCGTCTTGTCCTCGCCATGGCGCGCCAGGACGCGCCAGCCGGGGGGGCGTCGCTTGCCACGCCGTGGCACGAAGCGTGGACCGCCGTAGAGCATCGGCCGCACGATCGCCGGCAGGCCACGGCCACGCAGCTCGGGCAGCGTTCGGTCGAGCTCCGCCGTGCCATGTCCAGCGCGTAGGGCGCCTCCCTTACGCAGCTGGTTCCAGGCAAGCGGACCCTCTGCACGCCCGTCAAAGAGCTTCCATGTGTAGGCGTAGTCGTGCCCAGCCCATCGAGTCGTGCGTGCGGCCGCAAACGCTCCGGCGCAGAATCCCAGATAGCCGCCGCCAGCCGCGACGAACTTGCGGATCTCGTCGTCGCCGGTTCGCTTGGCGTCCCAGCCGCCGACCTTTTGGATGTAGTCGCCAGCCCAACCACCCGGGACGACGAGGAGGTCGAAGGCGCGCGCGCCGTGCTTGCGTAGGGCACCGGCCTCGATTTGCTTGGCGGTGAGATAGGTCCGCTCATGGCCAAGCCAGTCGAGCAGTGCGGGCAGTGCGTGCTTCGCTTCCGCCGCCCAGACTCCGGTGTCCATGTAGATCGCGATGCGGCGCACGCCAGCCCGCTTGCCTTGCGGCGCGAGCGGAACTGTGAGCGCCACGAGCGCAGCTGACAGCAACCGAATCATCGGTGCATTGTAGTTCCTAACCTCGACAACTGCGCACGATCAGCGCCAGATCGGGGCGCAGCAACGGATGCCGGGATGGCTGATCCATGCGTGGCACGGTGTATTCGGTGACGAGCGCGCGTTCGATTCGTTTGGCCTCGTCGACGCGGCCGGTCTGGCGCAGAGCTTGCGCCAGCTCGAATGCGACAGCTGGGTCGTTCTGCTTCTGAGCCGCGGCTTCGAGTAACAGCACCGCGCGGCGCGCGTTGCCCTTGCGCAGACTGGCGGTCGCCTCGAGGCGCTGGCTCCAGGCCTGAAGGCCGATGCCGTCGAGGCTCGCGAGCGTTTGGCGCGGCAACGTCCGGCGTTCCCCCAATCGAGCCAGGGCGGACGCGACGATGGCCTCGCCGCGCATCGTCTTGGCGAAGGAAGCGTTCCTCGAGATGGCAGTCAGCATGCGCTGCGCATCCGTGCCGCGATGGATTCTGCCGAGCACCCACAGCGTCGTGAGCAGCTGGCCGCGACGGTTCTGGAGCAGCGATGGCGCTCCACGGAGTCGGTCCAGGAACTCGATCAGCAGGTCGCCGGCTTCTTTGTCGCGGCCTTGCAGAAGCGCGTGCGACGCGCGCATGCGCAGCATCGTCAGCTCGCCGTGGCGCTGACGGAACCACCCGATCCTGGCTTGCCGGTCGAGGTACTGGGTGAGCCGTTTGTGTTCGCCCAGTGCAAGCAGCGTCCAAGCATGCAGCCGCGCCGCGGCCATCGGCGGCACGCGCTGCTCGATGGCCGGCAGCAGCTGCTTGGTCTGGCGGGCGTGGTTGGTTGCGAGCAGCGCGTGCCCAAGACAAAACAGAACGCCGGGGGAGTGCGGCAGGCGCGGTCGCAGCTGTTCCAGGATGGGCAACGCTTCCTCGTAGCGGGCGAGCAGACATATACCCAGGGCTTTGGAGAAGCGTACTTGTGGATCCCTGGGGCGCTCGGCCTGGGCGATCTCCGCGATCTTGACCAGGCGTTCGTAGTTCTTGACTCCACCCGCGGCGAGGAGCAGAACGCGGGCCGCGCGGTGCAGCGCGTTGGGCGAGGCACGCTCCTCGACGTTCCCTACGGAGCGAGCGCGTTTGAGCGCGGCGCGCGGGAGTCCCTGGTCCATGCGCACTCCGGCCGAGAGTGAGCGAGCGAGCGCGCAGGCCGGGTCGGTTTGGATCGCCCGCCCGAGGACCGCTTCGGCGCGCGCGAGCTGGTGCGAGGTCGCCAGGCGCCGCGCCTCGGCGCACGCTGCGGCGACGGCCTCGTTCGGACTGACCAGCACGCCGGCAGACCGTGCACTCGAACGGACGGTCTCGGGCGGCTCGCCGAGCGTGAAGCGTGTCTCGAGGGCCAAACGGTCGATCGCGACCACGAGCGTGGATTCGGTGACCGGGTGGACGCCCGCGAGCGGAGTCGAGTTGCCGGACGGGCCGACATAGGTCGTCGTCATCGCGCTTGCGTCAGGGGTGAGGTCGGCGCGCAGGATGATCTTGTGCTGAGTCTCGACGTCCGTGGCGATGTCCAACCATGGACTCTGCGCCATCGCCTCGAAGAACCATGCCCGAATCGCGTCTTGCCGCCGAGGTCCGAGATGGTCGATGTCGAGGACGAGGGACAGCGTCACGTTGCCCATGCCCGTGACTTTCGCAGTCAGGTGTTCGGTCGGGTCCTGTGCGGGTGGCTGGTCCGGCGTGGTCGTGGCCGGAGCGCTCGTGCACGAACTTCCGAGGAGCGACGCGCACAGGAGATAGGAATGCAGAGGGCGGGCCATGCACCGAAGGCATACAGGAAACCCTGGCCACTTGTCGATGAGATCGACGGTATGCGGGCGTATCGCGCAGTTCTCCGTGGTTGCATCTGGATCGGGCTGGTCTTGGCTCAGGCCACCTTATTGCATGCCCAGGAGCCCGAAGTGTTCCCCGATCCGCCGCAGCGCAGCCCGGCATCACGGCCAACTAGGTCGACTGCACCGATCACACGGACCGCGCCTCCTGTTCGGAGGAAGGTCCGGATCCCCAAGGTCGCGCCGGCGCGGCGAGGCGCGCGTCCGACTGTCGATCGCGCCGACGCGCTGGACGGGATCCTCGACTCTCTCGGTGGCGTGGCGGCGTTTCGAGCACTAGGACGGGTCGAGCTGCAGCGCGAAGTCGTGGCGCTCGGCGAGATCGACGA
>CAYSWE010000004.1:0-25536 GCA_964434515.1 uncultured Phycisphaerales bacterium
TGCACCGTCCTCGATGTGGCCTTCGGCGGCGTTGCGCTTGCGGCTGAACTGGTCGGCCTGATCGACGTTGACGATATCGGGTGCAGCAGCGCTGTCGGTGGCTTCGAAGTCGATTCCGCCGCTCTCCAAGAGAGTGATGAACGCTTCGATGGCGGTCTTGAGCTCGGCGATCTGCGGGTCCGTCAGTCCACCGTCCGCATAGAGTTCGGCCAGTCTTGCCTGCGCGGAACGCAGCTTCGTGATGGCTGAATCAAACTTGGGTGGATCGAAGTCTACCAGCCGGCGGGTGGCGTCCTCCAAACGCTGTAGCGAGTTATTGTAGGCGCTGGTCCCGCCGGACGTTTGCGGCGTAGCCCACGTGCGCAGGTTCTCCTTGATCGCGTCGAGTTCGGCCAGACCCGTATCGGGCAGGACCGGGACCACCGGAATTACCGGAGCCGGTGGGATTGGCACGAGGCGTGTAGCCCAGACGGGCTCGCGCTCCCAGTACTCTTCGTTCGTTTCTGTGAAGATCGGTTCACGCCGCGTTCCCGTCTCCGTGACCCAGTTATAGACGCGCTCCTCGGCCGTGATGTGCTCGGTTACCTCGACGTAGATGGGGACCTTGACGTCGTAGGTCGCGGTCGTGTAGACGCGCTCGTCGACCGCGCGCGTCACGAGGTCGAACCGATCGAACACCCGTCGCGTGCCGCTGCGCGCGATGGTCATCGTGCTCGACGGTGTGTAGAGATCGATCCGGGTCGTTGCTCCGAGAAACTCGACGTGGGCGATGACGTCGTCGAGAACCTTGACCGTGTCGGCCTTGGCCTTCAGCAGCGACGCGTCGAAACCTAGGAGCACGTCATTGAGCGGTTGCGCGTTGGGGTTGTTTGGTCCCCACAACCGCGTGTTCCTCGGCTCTGCTCCGGCCTTGAACTGGTAACCCTCGACCGCGGTGACTCGATCCCGATAGGTTCCCCACGGAAAGAAGAACTCGATGCCCTTGTTCGTGTGGATGTCGCCGCGAGGGGCGCCAGTGAGCCCGATGGGGTGGTCGATGATGAAGAGATTGAACGCGGAGAAGGGCGTCCGGTTGCGAACGAAGACCTGCGCGGTCTTGGTTGCCAGCCGATACTGGCCCGTGGCCTGCATCATGAACCATTCGCTGGACGGCGCGCCGACGCGCTCGATCAACACCTCGGTCCCCGGGATATAGGGCGGTGTCGCGTGCACGGCGTTCCAGATTGCGGTGTTGACCTTGTTCGCGTAGGGGGCGCTATTGATCACGTTCTTCGCGCGCTCGAGCTCGCCGAGCGCGCGTTCGGTTGCCCTCTGAACGTCGATTAGGCTCGCGACCTTGCGCTTCTCGGCGTTGAGTTCACCGAGATGCGCGGTCACCAACCCGCCGACCGTCACCATGATCACGACGATGAAGATCAGCGCGGAGCCGCATTCACCGTGGTTGACGGCGCCGGCCGACGCCTTCGATTCTGATCGCAACTTGCCATCTCCCCTGCAGTTCGAATACTGCTGACATCGGAGCCGATCCGGTATCCCCGGAGTTCATCGGCAGGCGCAGAGTCGTTCTTTTGGACTCATCGCAGAGTTAGGTTGCCTCGGCCGGATGGATCGTTGGTATGGGCAGGAAACGCATCGAAATTGTCGATTCTCACACCGAAGGGGAGGCGACCCGGGTCGTGTTATCGGGTGCTCCCGACCTGGGCGGCGGGTCGGCGGCGGAGCGGCTTGCGGTGTTCGAGGCCCAACATGACGCGTTTCGCGCCACCGTGGTCAACGAGCCGCGTGGCAACGACGCCGTTGTCGGAGCGCTCTTGCTCGAGCCCGCATCGGCGGCCGCGCAGACCCAGGTCCTCTTTTTCAACAACGTCGGCTACCTCGGCATGTGCGTGCACGGCACCATTGGCGTGGCCGAGACCCTGGCGTTCTTGGGGCGGATCGATGTTGGCGAGTACGTGTTCGAGACGCCGGTGGGCGACATCACCGTGCGGCGCTCCGCCGACGGTCTGGTCTCGGTGACGAACGTTCTCAGCTACCGCTACGCCTCCGACATCGCTGTCGAGACAGAGCGGCACGGCGTCGTCCGTGGCGACGTCGCGTGGGGTGGCAACTGGTTTTTCCTGACCGAAGACTTTCCGCTCGAAGTCTGCGCCGCACGAATCGAGAGCCTGACCGAGTTCGCGTGGGACGTGCGCCAGTCATTGGCGCGGCACGCGATCACCGGCGCGTCGGGTGAGGAGATCGATCACGTCGAAGTCTTCGGCCCGCCCCGGCGCGACGACGCCGACAGCAAGAACTTCGTCCTCTGTCCTGGCAAAGCCTACGATCGATCTCCCTGTGGCACCGGAACGAGCGCCAAGCTCGCCTGCCTTGCCGCTTCCGGCAAGCTGGCGGAGGGGGACGCTTGGCGCCAGGAGAGCACCATCGGGAGTCGGTTCGAAGGGCGCTACGTGTGCGCGGACGGCGGCATCGTACCGACGATCAGCGGCCGAGCGTGGGTGACGGCCACGGCGACGCTGCTCGTTGATGAGTCCGATCCGTTTGCGCACGGCATCCGGCTCTGAGACATGCCCGTTCGCTGCGATACGGCCATCATCGGCGCTGGGATCGTTGGCGCAGCCTGCGCCCGCGAGACGGTTCGCCTTGGCATGGATGTCGTCGTCGTCGATTCCTCACCTCCGGGTCTGGGGGCCACGGCGGCTGGCATGGGGCACATCGTCGTCATGGACGACACCGAGGCCCAGTTTGCCCTGACGCACTGGTCCCGACGGCTCTGGGATGCGTTCGTCGCGGACCTCCCCGCGCGGGCTGAGGTCGATCGTTGCGGCACGATTTGGGTTGCGGAGGACGCCGAGGACATGGCGGCCGTCGAGGCGAAGCACACCTACTATCAGGAGCGCGGCGTTCCCACCGAAGTCTTGGGCCCGGATGAACTCGCCGCTGCGGAGCCGGCGTTGCGGACTGGGCTCGCCGGTGGGCTGCTCGTCCCTGGAGACCTCGTTGTCTACGCACCGACGTGTGCGGATGCGATGGTCGCGGAGGCTGTCGCGCACGGTGCCGTCGTCGAACGTGCCCACGTGGATTCGGTCGCGCCTGGCCGCGTTGGACTCGCCGACGGTCGCACGATCCTCGCCGAACACGTTGTCGTTGCGGCGGGCGCCGGGGCCGCCGAACTCATCGCGCCCTGGTTCCCGCAGTTCCGGTTGCAACCGCGCAAGGGTCACCTGGTCATTACCGAGCGCTCTCCCGGCTTCTGCCGCCATCAACTCATCGAGCTTGGCTACCTCAAGAGCGCACATTCGCATACCTCGTCTTCCGTGGCGTTCAACGTGCAACCACGGCTGACCGGACAGGTGCTGCTCGGGTCCTCGCGGCAGTATGAGCGTGATGACGCGCGGGTCGAGCCCGACGTCGTGTCCCGGATGATCGATCGCGCCACGGCGTTTGTCCCTGGAGTGGCCGACCTGAGCGTGCTGCGCACCTGGGCCGGGTTCCGCCCAGCCAGCACGGACCAACTCCCGGCGCTGGGGCCGGTGCCGGGCGCGGACGGCGTTTGGCTCGCCGCTGGGCACGAGGGGCTCGGGATCACGACGTCGCTCGCGAGCGGGAGAATGATCGCCGACATGCTGGTCGGTCGCGACTCAGAGATTGCACGAGAGCCCTATTTGCCCCAGAGATTTGCGACTGCACCATGAGTGATCCGATTGCGAGAGGCTGGGTCGAGGTTTGGGTCGATGGCTGTCGCATCCGGATGCCCGAAGGCGCGACCGTCGCCGCAGCCGTGCTGCGCTCGACTGGCAGCTTTCGTCGTTCCTTGGCCGGGCAGCCGCGTGGGCCCTTGTGCGGAATGGGCACTTGCTTCGAGTGTCGCGTGCGGATCGATGGCCAGGCGCCGCGCCGTTCGTGCAACCTCACGAGTGTCGCGGGTATGCGCATCGAGACGGCCGAGGCCGAAGCATGAGGGAACTCGCCTTGGACGTTCTCGTGGTTGGAGCCGGGCCAGCAGGCATCGCGGCGACTCTTGCTGCTCGCGACGCAGGCTGCTCGGTCGGCGTCGTCGATGGCGGTGCCGCCCCGGGTGGGCAGATTTGGCGACGCGACCTTGCGGGTGGCATGCCGGCGCGGGCGGCACGCATGTTGGCTGCGTTGGACGCCAGCGGAGCACAGCGGATCTGCGGGCTCGTCGTCGACGCTGCTTCGCCCCATCGACTGTTCGTCGAGTCGGACGGCGAAGTTCGCAGCCTGCGTTGTGGGCAACTCATTCTGGCGACCGGAGCGCGCGAGCGCTTTCTTCCGTTCCCAGGGTGGACGCTGCCCGGCGTCTTTGGCGCCGGCGGGTTGCAGGCGCTCGTCAAGGGCGGCTTCGATATCGCTGGCAAACACGTCGTCGTCGCCGGCAGCGGTCCGCTGCTGCTGGCAGTGGCCGCGTTCCTTCAAGAGCGTGGCGCCTTGGTGCGTTGCATCGCGGAGCAGGCCGACTTCGCGGCGGTCGCGGCCGTCGGGGCGCGGCTTGTGCTGCATCCGAGCAAGGCTTCGCAGTGGGCCCGGATCGAGCGGCGACTGATGGGAGTCTCCCGAAGGTATGCGACCTGGCCACTGCGCGCGCGCGGGGACAGGAGTGTCGAGTCCGTCGTGCTCGGCGGTGCCGCGGGTGAGCTGGAGATCCCGTGTGACGCCCTGGCGTGTGGCTTCGGACTGATTCCCGATACGCGGTTGGCGAGGCTCCTGGGCTGCGCCGTTTCCGGCGCGCCCGCCGCGGTCACGGTGGATGCGATGATGCGCACGAGTTGCGAGCGGGTCTTTGCGTGCGGCGAAGTCGTCGGCGTCGGCGGAGTGGATGCCGCGCTTCTCGAGGGGCAGATCGCCGGTCTCATGGTCGCTGGCCGCGTCCGGCCGGCACGCTCGCTCGTGCGACGACGACGGCGTGAACGGCGCCTGGCTGCGCGCATCCAAGCAGCGTTTGCGTTGCGGCCGGAGTTGCGTTTCCTGCCTCGGGACGACACGATCGTCTGCCGTTGCGAGGATGTGGTCTGGTCAGCCGTGCGCGATTCGGACACGATTCGCAACGCCAAGCTCAAGACTCGCTGTGGGATGGGGCCCTGTCAGGGCCGCGTGTGCGCGCCAGCGCTCGAGTTTCTTCTTGGTTGGCCGAGTGACCGCGTTCGGTCCCCGCTGTTTCCGATTTCCATGCGTTGTGTGCGTGCCGTTGGAGCGGTGCGCGACAGCGCTTCCGCCGGCCCGTGAGCGTAAGGGAGATGAGTGTGACCGACATGAACTGGAAGGGCGTGATGCCGGCCATCACCACACCGCTGGATTCGCTCGGTGCGGTGGACCACGCGTTCCTGGCCAAGCACGTGGGCTGGCTGGTCGATCACGGCGCGACCGGCATCGTGGCGCTCGGCTCGCTCGGCGAAGGCGCGACGCTGACGTTCGACGAGAAGCTCGCGATCCTGACCTCGGTCGTGGACGCCGTTGCTTCTCGGGTGCCGGTGGTGGCCGCGATCTCCGCCCTTTCCACTCAGGAGGGTGTGCGGTTGGCGCAGCGTGCCGAGGCGATCGGCTGCCGTGGGTTGATGGTGCTGCCGCCGTATGTGCATACCGGCGAGTGGCCGGAGATCCGAGCACACTTTCTCGGCGTTCTGCGCGCGACGGAGGTCTCGTGCATGCTCTACAACAATCCGATCGCCTATGGGACGGACCTGCGGCCCGAGCATGTCCAGGAACTCGCCGACACGGTTTCGCACGTGCATGCCGTCAAGGAATCGAGCGGCGACCTGCGGCGTATCACGGCGATTCGGGCCCTGGTTGGCGATCGTTTGGCGATCTTCGCTGGGTTGGACGACATGGTCGTCGAGGGTGTTGCGGCCGGCGCGGTCGGGTGGGTCGCGGGCCTCGTCAACGCGTTGCCGAAGGAGTCGATGGCGCTATTCGAGTATGCCGTCGCGGGCGATCACGAACGCGCATTTTCGCTCTATCGCTGGTTCCTGCCACTCCTGCGCCTCGACACTGTGCCGGAGTTCGTGCAGCTCATCAAGCTCGTGCAGAGCGTCGTCGGAATGGGCAGCGAGGTCGTGCGCTTGCCGCGTCTTCCGGTTGCGGGAGCGCTGCGCGAGCGAGCCATGGCCACGATTACCGAAGCATTGAGCACTCGCCCGGAGCTGGACTGATGTTGCATGGCAAGCAGATTCTTGGTGGCGCGCTATCGCGCCTAGGGAGCGACGAGTTTCACGCCGTGGACCCCCGTTCCGGGACCGAGCTCGAGCCGGCGTTCGTGGATGCGACGAGCGCCGAGGTCGATCGTGCGCTCGAACTCGCGCATGGTGCGCGCCGCGCCCTGCGCGAGTCGAGTGCCGAGCTTCGTGCTCGATTCCTCGAGGAGATCGCCCGGGAGATCGAGGCGCTCGGCGACTCGCTCATCGAGCGGACTTCCACGGAGACCGGGTTGCCGCCTGCACGGTTCCAGATGGAGCGGGGGCGGACGGTTGGTCAGTTGCGCATGTTTGCCGGCGTGCTGCGCGATGGGACCTGGGTCGACGCGCGTTTCGACGGTCCGGATCCCGAACGGAAGCCGCTACCGAAACCGGATCTGCGTCGCATGCGGCGAGCGATCGGTCCCGTCGTCGTGTTTGGCGCGAGCAACTTTCCGTTGGCGTTTTCGACGGCCGGTGGCGATACGGCGTCGGCGTTCGCCGCGGGCTGTCCGGTCGTCGTCAAGGCGCATCCCGCTCATCCAGGCGCGTGCGAGCTGGTCGGTGGTGCGATCGCACGGGCGCTGGCGACCTGCGAGCTTCCCGCCGGGGCGTTCTCACTCGTGCACGGGACTGCGGCGCGCGTCGGGCGAGAGTTGGTTGAGCATCCGCTGTGTGAAGCTGTGGGCTTCACGGGTTCGCTTGCTGGTGGGCGTGCACTGTTCGACCTCGCTGCGGCCCGTCCGCGGCCGATCCCGGTGTTCGCCGAGATGGGCAGCATTAATCCCGTGTTCGTGACCGCAGCCGCGCTCGAGCGGCGCGGTGCCGCGATCGCGGCTGGGTTGCATCAGTCGGTCTTGCTCGGGGTGGGGCAGTTTTGCACCAATCCAGGCGTCGTGTTCGTCCCGGGCGGGGAACTCGCCGATCACTTCGTCGGCGAGCTAGCGGAGCGCTTTGCCCAGTCCGAGCAGCACACGATGCTGCACCACGGGATTCGTCGCGCGTTCGACGCGGCGTCCCGACGTGTCGCGGCGGTGAATGGCGTGGCCACGATGGCACGCGTCGCCGCGCCCGCGGAGACCTGCACCGCGGCGCCGGCTGTGTATTGCACCGATCTAAAGCAGTTCTTGGCCGAGCCCACGCTACGCGAAGAGGTCTTTGGCCCCGCCACGCTGATCGTTGCGTGTCCATCGGAGGCGGCCATGGTAGACGCTGCTCGTGCGCTCGATGGGCAGCTGACGGCGACGCTCCAGGCCGAGCCGGAAGACGTCGCTGGACTCACCGATCTGGTTGCGGCACTCGAGGAGCGTGCCGGGCGGCTGGTGTTCAACGCATTTCCCACCGGCGTCGAGGTCGGCCCCGCGATGCAGCACGGGGGGCCCTACCCCGCCACGACCGATGCGCGCTCGACGTCGGTCGGGACCGCGGCGATCGAACGCTTTGTTCGACCGGTCTGTTGGCAAGACTTCCCGGAGGAACTCTTGCCGATCGAACTTCGGGGGCGTGGGTAGCCTCGCGGTATGATCGAAGGCGGTCCGATCACGGTGTTCTTGGTATGAAAACGATCCTGACGGCGCTCGCAGGCGCCCTACTGCTTGGTGCCATTCCCGCTCAGGCTTCGATGCAAGCTCGGCTCGAGCGCAAGCTCGGCTCGCCTTTCCTCGACAAGGCCGCCTGGGAGACGGACTACGATGCGGCGCTCGCTCGGGCGAAACGAGAGCGCAGGGTCGTCTTCTGCTATCTCACGCGGAGCTACGCGTATTGTCCATTCTGTCTCGAGTGTGAGCGCGGACCGCTCAGTAGTCCGGCCTTTGCGAAGTTTGCCAAGCGGTGTGTGCCGCTGTGCCATATCACCTCTCGCGTGCCCGGGGCCAAGGACCAAGGGCTGCTTACCCGCGTCGGTGGGCGCGGTTTTCCCTACATCGTGTTTCTCGATGCGCGAGGGCGCGTGCTCGCGACGCCGGATGAGCGCAGCGTCGCAAGTTTTGCTGCGACACTCTCGATCATCGAGCGCATGCAAGCGAGCCTCGAGGCTGCGGGCCGGTCCGAGGCTGCGCGCGTCGAGGTCGAGATCTGCAAGGTGCAGCTCGGTCAAACCAACAACCCGCTCGTCGCCCAGACTCGCATCGAAGAGGCGGGCAAGCCGACTGCCGAACAGTTGCCGCGCATCGCACGGCTGCTCGATGAACTGCGGGTCGCCTACTGGATGCGGCGCGGCAAACGCAAGCAGCGTGCGGCACGAATCGGAGCCAAGCTCGCCGCTATGTTCGATAAGGGGCATATCCCGACCAGGCGCGATCGGCGCAGCTTCTTCTGGCGCAAGCTCGCAGCGTGGGCGAAGCTCAAGGATGACCATGTGTTGATCAAGCGTGCACAACGCGAACTGACGCAGCTTGCTTCGGGAACGCGCGGCGCTTCGGTCAAGGGGCAGGGTGTTGACCGTCGTTAGGCCGCGCACAGAAAGGGCTTCCCAGGTTTGAGCGGGTCTCGCCGTCGTAGTCTGGCGCTGGGTTGCCTTGCCCTGAGCTTGGTGGCATGCCAGACCGCCAGCGTGGCGTCCACGGACGCCGCATCCGTGGCGACTGGTGTCGATGAACTCGTGGCCAGTGGTTTTCGCGTGCTGGTCGGCCGTCGTGTCGGCCTGATCACCAATCACACCGGGCGAGCCGGTGACGGCGGATCGTTGGTGGACGTGCTCATCACGGCTGGTACTTTCGATCTGGTCGCGCTGTTCAGTCCCGAGCATGGGTTCGCCGGCAAGCTCGAGGGCAAGGTGGCAGATAGCGCGCACGCGTCGGGGCTGCCGGTCCACAGCCTGTATGGCAAGACCCGCAAACCCACTGCTGCCATGCTCTCGGGTTTGGATTGCCTTGTGTTCGACATCCAGGATATCGGCACGCGGTTCTACACCTATGTCTCGACGATGGGGTTGGCGATGGAAGCGGCGGCTGCACATGGGCTGCGCTTCGTCGTGCTCGACCGGCCGAATCCGATCAACGGCGTGGCGGTGGGGGGGCCCGTGCTGGACGCCGGCAAGGAGTCCTTTGTCGGATACCACAGGATTCCCGTACGGCACGGCATGACAGTCGGGGAGTTGGCGCGGATGTTCGTATCGGAACGACCCGAACTCGCCGGCTTGGACCTCGTCGTCGTCCCTTGTCGAGGCTGGCGCCGTTCGATGTTCTTCGACGAGACCGGCCTACTCTGGACCAACCCATCGCCCAACATGCGCACGCTGACCGAGGCGCTGCTCTACCCGGGGGTTGGCCTCCTCGAGACGACCAATCTGTCCGTTGGGCGCGGTACGGATACGCCGTTTGAGGTTGTTGGAGCGCCGTGGATCGATGGGCGTCGCCTGGCCGCGCACCTCAACGCTCGCCGGCTTCCTGGCATTCGCTTCTATCCGGTCGAGTTCAGGCCGAGCGCGAGCAAGTTTCGCGGTGAGTCCTGTGGCGGCATCCACATGATCGTCACCGATCGGCGGCGGCTGCAGTCCGTCGCCGTAGGCATTCACCTTGCCTGCGCGCTGCGCGACTTGTTTGGCGAGCAGTGGGACACGACTCGCTATGGGCGCCTACTCGGCGATGCCGGCACGCTCGCGGCTCTCCGGCGAGGTGCGCCGGCACAGGTGATCCTGGAGCGATGGCGCGCGGAGCTTCGCGCGTTCGCCAGGCGCCGTCAAAAGGCGCTCCTCTACCCTGGGCCGAAATAACGACTCTGACACCTTCTTTCGGGGTTACCAGTCGTCGGTGCGGAAGGGGGATGCTGGGAGGTGCTCCGAGTTGTAGAGCGAGCAGTGGGGGTTGTCGCTCCAGCCGTAGCGCACGGCGATTGGCTTGGGGACCGCTTCGCAACTCACGAGGACCTGCTTGCCGTGGATCTTGGCCCGGGCTGGATGAAACTTGTGGTCGGCGCCGGCCAGCTGAAAGCCGGTGAGCGCGCCGCCGAGTGCGTGCAGGCCGGTGCCTATGTGGTCGAACTCGATGCGCATCGTGTCGCGGGCGACCTTGGCGCTCCGGTAGAGCCGTCCCGAGAACACGCGCTGCCCTCCGGATACGATCGCGCGCGCCCAGAGGCTTAGGCGGCGGCCGACCTCCTGCTTGTTGCGTGGGTGGATGTTGCGGGGGTTGCCAATGTCGATCGTGACGGCCATGCCGGTGTTCGGCAAGGACAGCGCCATCGTCTGCGCCTCGCGCAGCTCGGCCCAGGTCTTGGGTTGGCGCACCTTGAAGTTGGCGAGTTGCACGAACAAGAACGGAAAGTCCCCCCGTCCCCAGCGTGTGCGCCAATCGCGAATCATGGTGGGAAACAGGCTCCGGTATTGGCGGGCCCGCGATGCGTTGGATTCGCCTTGGTACCAGATCGCACCACGAATCGCGAAGGGGATCAGCGGAGCGATCATGCCGTTGAAGAGGTTGGATGGCCGGTGCCGATGATTGGGGCCGGATGGCGGGCGCGGCCGTCGCGGGCGGTGCCCATTCTTCATTGTCTTCCACTGCGCCAGCTTCTTGGCATGCTGCTTCTTTGCCTCGGGCCATCGTGCGAGAGTCTTGTTCCACTGCGCGATGAGCGGTCTGGCGGCGTCGCATCGATCGATCGCCGCCTTCGAAGTCCAGGCCTCCACGCGCGTCCCGCCCCACGAACTCGAGATGAGTCCGATGGGCACGCGGTCGAGACCCACGTGTGTGTGCCGGTGAAGCTCACGCCCGAAGAAGTAGCCGACCGCGGAAAACTCGGGAATGGTGGCCGGGCTGCAGAGCACCCAATGTGCCTTGCAGTCATGCTTCGGTTCGGGCGTTGCGAGCCTCGGCACCTTGAACAGCCGGATCTTTGGGTAATCGGCGTTGGCGATCTCTTGTCTTGGTTGGTTGGCCTGCTTGACGCGGAACTCCATGTTGGACTGCCCCGAGCAAACCCAGACTTCGCCGACGAGCACATCATCGAGGCGCAGTTCGTTCTTGCCGCGCACCACGAGCGTGTGCGTGCCGCCCGTCCGGAGCGGCGCGAGCTCGACCTTCCAGTGCCCGTCCTTGTTCGCCTTGGCCACGTGATGTTGCCCGGCGAACTCGACGGTGACTTCCTCATCTGCATCGGCCCATCCCCAGACCGGGACCGGGGCATCGCGTTGCAGCACCATGTGTGGGCCGAAGACCGCCGGCAGCCGCACATCGGCGCGGGCGAATGGCGTGAGTGTGACGAGAACGAGAGGGAGGGCACCTGCGCCGGGTAGACATCGCATGCGCTCAGTCTAGCGCCCCCCGGCAGTAGCGCGCAGCTTCGTGTGCCAGGGTTGCGGCGACCAGTTCGTCGATCTGTGCCGGTGCGATGGCCTTCTGTCGGGCACGCGCGAGCAGTTCGCGCGGTGTTTCGCCGTTCGATCGCTCCAGGCCTGCTGTGCGCACAGCACACTCGTAGCGTCGGACGGCGGCGGGCACGCGACCCTGTCGTGTGCGCCGCACGAGCAGGATCGCCATGAGAATCGCGAGGAGGACGATTGCGGTGCGCACGGGGCGATTCATCGTCGCGCGGACCGCTCGGTTGGGAAGCTCCGCGAGCCAGGCGAGGACCGCGGCCCGGCCGCGACCATTGAAGCTCGTGATCCCTGCCCATACCGCGCCGACCGCGGCGCGGACCTGCGCGAGGAAGCCTGGTGCGCTCGAGGATTGCGCCGACGATACGGCTGGCGTCGCGTCGGCGACGACCCAGCCCGCCTGCGGATCGAGGACCTCGACCCAGGCGTGCGCGTCACGGCTTCGGATTGTCAACGTCTTGCCTTCGTTGTCCCACTCGCTGGCGAGGAAACCCGTGACGAGCCGACACGGGATCCTTCGGCATCGGAGCATGATGGCCAACGCGGTTGCGAAATACTCGCAGTGGCCGCCGGCCTGTCCCGAGAGGAACTCGTCCAAGTTCGTCGCTGCACCCGGTTCGCCGGGCAGCAGGTAGTCGAAGTGGGCGACCAGGTAGGACCGAAAGCGCTCGACCAGCTTGTGCTGCGGCGTGTCACTAGGCAGCGTGCGACTCAGTTTGTTTGCGAGGTGTCGTGCGGCGTCCGGAACGCTGCCAGGCGCAAGGTGGACAAACTGGATGATGGATCGGCGGTTCGGCCCCCGCGCTCCGCCGACGTCGTGTTCGGGATCGTGCACGCTGAGTTCGTAGCTGAGCTGCGCAGTGCTGGCTCGACTGCCGCCAAAGCGGGCGTAGCGTAGCGTCCCGTCGCGTAGCGCGGCACCGAGCGTCGGGTCCAGCTGCTCGTTCAAGACCACGCTCGCCGTGCAAAGCGGCGCGAAGAGCCGTGCCGCTGTCCGATCGAGGACCTGAACACGCAGCCGGGCAACGGGCGCAGAACTCTCGCGCCGCCAGGTCCCGGGGCGACTCTCGTCCCACTTGTCTTGTTCCAGCGAGAAGCGGCGACTCTGCAATCGTCCCTCGACGAACCACTCGCCGGCGACGTAGTTTGCAAACGTGGCGCCGCGCCAGTGTTGCGTTACCGCCGCGGCGGTGCCGTCGAGAAGTTCGACCCGCATGATGACGCGTGGACTCTGCGAGGTTGGACCGGCCTTGCCAAGTTTGACTTCTTCCGAGAAGCCGATCTCGTTCTCGCCGCCGGAGCGAAAACGGAGGTGATCGCTGACGAAACCTTCACGCGTGAAATCCCGCGGGATCGTGACGAACGCGAGCGCTGTCAGCGCCAGCACGCTGCCGCCGCGCCAGATCGCGGAGCGTGCACAGCGCGCGAGCAAGCCCGGCTCCAAGCGGAGTTCCGCGTCGGCGCGCCCGTGCCCCACTACGCACGCGAGCTCCATCGCCAAGATCAAGAGCGGTGTGTAGACCAGCAGCACGGCGAAGTAGATGAGGTCCTGGGAGAAGAACGACGTGACCAGCGCCACTAGGAACGAATTGAAGAACAGCAGGTCCGCCTTCTGTCGGCGGCCGATGTTGTTGAGTAGGTGGACCTGGCAGAAGGCCGCGAGGATCAGGCCGTCCTCGAGCATGTAGCGTACGCCGGTGCTAGTCGCATCGTTGACGAGCACCACGAAGATGACGATGACGCCCGAGTTCCAGGCGGCGCGCGACAGGACCGTGTCCTGGAAGCGAGTTAGCCAGGGCGATACGAGCGTGAGTGCGGCGAGCGGGACGAGCCATTGCGCTCCCACCGCCCAGGTGATGTGCACAAAGCCGAGGCTCAGCAGGACGAGTGCCATCAGCACGAAACGCAGTGTCCGGTTCATGCTGACCTCGCGATTGGCAACCGAATGACGGCCGGTGACGTCGCCGGTGGGGCCGGTGCGGTCGCGTCGAGGCAACTGCATGCCGCCAGCCAAGTCAACACCTCGCGCCACGGACGGTGCCCGGTACCAAACGTCGCGCTCAGGTCCTGCGATCGCAGCGCGAAGGGCTCCTTGTTCTCGCGCGCCAAGAGCAGCAGTGCGGTTGCTAGCGAGAGCGCTTCCTCGAGTTCGGCGGCGGAGCATCGGCGATCGAGCACGATTTCCAGGCCGTGCGTCGATTCATCCTCCCACTCCTTGATGACGAACTTCCGCGTGCGCGCCGTCGCCTTCCAGTCGATGTGTCTCGGATCGTCGCCGTCGCGGAACTCACGCAACCCTGCCGGGCTATGGTCGGCGCTCGTCGGGCTGCTGTCGGTGAGGAGCCCGAGCAGTTCGTTTCGCGTGCGCGCTTCGGGAAGGCTGGCCGGCGTCGGGTAGATGATGATCTCGCTGGGCGGTTCGATCGGCCTGCGCCAACGCAGAATCCCCAGCGGCCAAGTCGACTCCAGCGTCGCCGCGTGGACCTCATAGAGGCCGCGACAAAGACCGGCCAGGCTGCCCTCGAGCTGTGTTCCCGGTCGCAGCCAGCGGGCGTGGGCCACCTCGACCTTGGCTTGGTTGAGTTCGAAGCGGCACTCCAGCGCGTGCAGTGGCCGGCGGGTTTCGACTTCGGTTGTGACGCGGCACTCGACGCCGGCCGGGGCCGGCGGCACTTCGAGGACTCGGCCGCCGACGCCGCGCGCGTCGAGGATGCACCAGGCCGTTCCGCACACCGCCAGCACGGTAAGCAGACTCTCCAAGACGAAGAACAGGTTGGTATACGGCGAGCCAAAGAACGCCCCGGTGATGACGAGCCAGAACAGCGCTGCTTTGACGCCGAGCGCCGTTGGGCGGAGGCTTGCGCCGAACTTGGACACGTTCCGGCCGTGCTCCTAGAGCCCGACCGGCGTGCGCGCGACGATCTCGCGGACGATCTCGCTGGCGTCGCCGCTCCCCTTGAGGAACACACGGTGGCCGAGCACCGGCACCGCGAGAGCCTTAAGGTCATCCGGGAGCACATAGCCTCGTCCCTGCAGGAGCGCCCGGGCTCGGCTCGCACGCAACCAAGCGAGGGCGGCGCGCGGGCTCGCGCCGAGCGCGATGGCCGGGTGCTCGCGCGTCTCGGTGATCATCGCGTAGCAGTAGGCGGCGACGGCTTCGCTGACCTCGATGTGGTCGACGGCCTGCATCATTCCGAGTAGCTCGGACTGATTCAGGATTGGCTCGAGTCGCGCCAGTCTTGCTTCGGGGTCCGTGCCCATGTAGAGCGCCTGCTCGAGCTTGGCGTCGGGGTAGTCGAGTTCGATGCGGAGCAAGAAGCGGTCGAGCGCCGCTTCGGGCACCGGGTAGGTGCCGTGGAACTCGATCGGATTGCGCGTCGCCAACACCAGGAACGGTGAGGCTAGCGACATCGTTCGGCCTTCGACCGTGACGCGGCCGCACTCCATTGCCTCGAGGAGACACGAGAGCGTTCGCGGGCTGGTGCGGTTGATCTCGTCGGCGAGCACCAGGTTGGCGAACAGGGGACCGCGGACGAAGACGAATTTTTCCTTGCCTGGGCGCCAAACCAGGGACCCGACGACGTCAGACGGAAGCAGGTCGTTCGTGAACTGGATTCGATTGAAGTTGCAGTCGACGCAGCGCGCCAGCGTTCGGGCCAGGAGAGTCTTGCCGATCCCCGGGATGCCCTCGACGAGGACGTGCCCCTGGGCCAGCAGGGCGATCAGGATCGGGTCGAGCGCTTCGGGCGCGATCGATACGACCTCCAGGATCCGGTCGCGGATGGACTCGCAAACCGTCCGAACCCCTTCGTTCGTCGTCTCGATCTCGGTGGTCGTTGCCAAGGCTCCTCCAGTGGCTTTGGTGAGCGTGGACGTGCGCAAGCGCGCAGCCCTCCAGTGGAGACGAATCGGAAATCGGGAGACGCGGACTTGCCGGTTCCGGAAAGGCTCGGTCTGATCGGGGGCTCAGCCACACCGGCCCGCAGTGCTACCAGTCCCCGAAGAGAGCAATCGATGGATCCCCTCGCCCCCCTTTCCGAAGACCGTTTCTCGTTCGGTCTCTGGACCGTTGGCAACCGCGGTCGAGATCCGTTCGGCGATGCCGTGCGGCCGACCATCCCTCCGACTCGCATCGTGGCGAAGCTCTCCGAGTGCGGCGCTTGGGGTGTCAACCTCCATGACAACGATCTGATCCCGTTCGGGGCCAGTGCTGCGGAGCGCGATCGCATCGTCAGAGAGTTCAAAGGCGTGCTCGACGACCATTGCATGGTCGTTCCGATGGCGACGACCAATCTGTTCTTCCATCCGATTTTCAAGGACGGCGCGTTTACCGCGAACGACCCCAAGGTGCGTGCCTTCGCGCTCAAGAAGACCATGGAAGCGATCGACCTTGGCGCCGAACTGGGCGCTGAGGTATTCGTATTCTGGGGCGGCCGAGAAGGCACGGAGGCCGACGCCTGTCGTGACTGCCGCGATGCGATTCGCCGGCTGCGCGACGCCATCGATTTCCTATGTGCATACGTTTGCGATCAGGGCTATCGCATGCGCTTCGCGCTCGAGGCCAAGCCGAACGAGCCGCGCAGCGACATCTACTTGCCGACGACCGGACACATGCTGCACTTTGTTTCGACGCTGCTGCACAACAACATGGTCGGCGTCAATCCGGAGGTGGCGCACGAGACCATGGCGGGGCTCTCCTTCGTGCATGCGGTTGCGCAGGCCATGGAGGCCGACAAGCTGTTTCACATCGATCTCAACTCGCAAAAGATCGGGCGCTATGACCAGGACCTGCGCTTTGGTGCCGAGGACCCCAAACAGGCGTTCCTGCTGGTACGGCTGCTCGAAGGCACGATGGGCACGCCGCGCTACGAAGGGCCGCGCCACTTCGATGCCCACGCCTATCGCAGCGAGGACGAGGAGGGCGTCTGGGAATTCGCTCGTGGGTGCATGCGGACCTACAAGATCATGAAGCAGCGGGCGCTCGCGTTCGATGCCGACCCAGAGGTTCGGGGGATCCTCGCCGAGCAGAAGGATGCCGAGCTGGCCCCATTGCTTACGGGTGCTTACTCGGGCGACCGGGCGGCCGCGCTGCGCGCCCTGAACCTCGACATCGAGCCGATCGCTGCGCGCGGACTCGGCTACGAGCGGCTCGATCAACTCTTGATCGAGTATCTGACCGGAGTGCGGAGCTGAGTGATGGGAGACAAGAAGAAACGGAAGCTCAACTGGTTTCGCTTCCTGGTGATTGTACTCGCCTTTGTCGAGGCCGGCTGGCTGCTGTTCGATGGGATGCACGCCTTCATCACCGGCGACTACGTTACGCCGAACTCCGGTGAGTGGGCCGGTCGACTTGGACCATGGGCTGGGTTCGTGGACGACTGGCTGGGGCTCGATCCGCGGTCAACCTGGATGAAGGCGGTTTTCGTCGTGCTCGGCGCTGGCTGGTTGGCCCTGCTCGTCCGCTACCTGCGCTACATCCGTGGTGCCTGGTGGGGCATGCTCCTGTGTGCGATTCTTTCGCTTTGGTATCTGCCCTGGGGAACGGCGCTGAGCGCCCTGCAGATCTATCTGCTGATGCGCAAGGACGTGCGGCGCGATAGCGTCTGAGGAGCACCGTGAACGGTCTCTTCGTTGGCGTCGATGTCGGAACGCAGGGCGCCAAGGCGCTTGTGATCGACCCGGAGCGGGGCGCGGTCGTCGGCCGTGCGGCTGAGAGTTATGGGCTCATCGAGGGGCTTGCGGCCGGAGCGGCCGAGCAGCACCCCGAGACGTGGGCTCGCGCGGTTGGCTCCGTGTTGCACGAACTGTGGGGTACCTGCGATGCGCGTCGCGTCGCCGCGATCGGCGTCAGCGGGCAGCAGCATGGGTTCGTGCCGCTCGACTCCGGCTACGAGGTCATCCGGCCGGCCAAGCTGTGGTGCGACACCGAGACCGTGGCGGAGGCCGCCGAGCTCAGTGCTGCCATGGGCCGGTCGCTTCCCACGGGGTTTACGGCCTCGAAAATCCTCTGGCTCGCCCGGCACGAGCCGGACAGTTTTGCTCGTTTGCGTCACGTCGCGCTGCCGCATGATTGGATCAACCTGCTCCTCTGCGGCGAACTGGTCATGGAGTGTGGCGACGCCTCGGGCACGGGCTTCTTCGATAGTTCGAAGCGCTGTTTCGACACCGCGCGCGCCGAACAGGTCGTCGCGGGTTTGGGGGCGATGTTGCCCCCGCTCGTGGATGCAGGCGTGTCGATCGGCCGCGTGAGCGAGAAGGCGGCGGTTCGCTTTGGTTTGCCCGAGGGAGCGCTCGTGGCGACGGGCGGCGGCGACAACATGATGTCGGCGATCGGCTCCGGTGCGAGTGTCGCCGGCGTGGTCGTCCTGAGCCTCGGCACCTCGGGGACCGTGTTCGCCTACAGCGGGACGCCAGTCGTCGACCCCGCCGGACTCGTTGCGTCGTTCTGTGATTCGACCGGAGCATGGCTACCGCTGCTCTGCGTCATGAACCTCACCGAGGTCGTGGACGAAGTGTGCGTGGCGTTCGGGCTCGGGCACCGCGAACTCGAACAGCGCGCGGCCAGCGTCGCGCCCGGGGCCGACGGTCTGCGTCTGCTGCCCTTCCTCCGCGGCGAGCGAGTTCCGGATTTGCCCAGAGCGACCGGCTCGCTGCACGGCATGCGCCCCGGCTGGCTCGATCCGGCGCGGCTCTACCGTGCCGCGCTCGAGGGCACCACGATGAACCTAGCGTGGGGCGTGCGCCGCCTGCGGGAGCTCGGGGTCCACGTCGATCAGCTCCGGCTCGTCGGCGGTGCTGCACGCAATCGGCTGTGGCGCTCGATCATCGCAGACGTCCATGACGTTCCCGTCGTTGCCATGGCCGAGCCCGAATCCGCGGCGCTCGGTGGTGCGTTGCAGGCGCTCTGGACCTGGCATCGCGCGCGCGGAACAGAGACTTCGCTCGAGGCCCTGGCGGCGCCGTTCGTGCACACGATCGACGCTCCGCTCGAGCCTGACGCCGACCGGGTCGCTCGCTACGCCGAGGTCTTTGCGTCCTGGAGCGAGCACCTGCGTCGCGAGTGGGGCTGCGAAGCTCCGGCTTGATCCTCGTGGAGCCGCGCTGCTTCCTGGTCCGAACCTACGAAGTTGTGTTGGCGTGAGCCCTGAGGTCCTCGAGCCAGCGGCGGGTGCGTTCGATGGTCGAGTCGGGGGTTGAGGTTCCTGCCGTGAGGCCGACGCGTTCGCAGTCGTCGAAGTCCGCCGCGTCGAGTTCGCTGGGGTCCTCGATGTGGATCGCGCGGGCGCCGGCGGCCTCCGCGATCGCTACGAGCTGACGCGTGTTGTTGGAGTGCTTGCCGCCGACGATGACGATGGTCGCGACGCGCTCGGCCAGGCGCTCGACCGCGAGGGCACGCTGCTTGGTCGGGTCGCAGATCGTGTCGACGACGCGCACTGCCGCGTGCGGATTGAGCTCGCGAATCCGGCGGACGATGGCCATCGCCTTGGCCGTCAGGGTCGTGGTCTGACAGAGGACGCCGATGGCCGCGTGGTCCCAGGCGCGGACTTCGTCGATGTCCTCGATCACGCGCACGTCATCGAGATCGCCGATCAGGCCTTCGACCTCGACGTGCCCCGGCTTACCGATGACGACGACGTGCATGCCGGCCGCCGCCAGCGCGATGGCGGCGTCGTGAGCACGTCGGACCAAGGGGCAGGTCGTATCCACGAGACGCTTGCCGGACGACTCGAGCCGGCGGCGCTCCCGGTCGCTGATTCCGTGCGCGGTGATCAGGACGCTCGGCGTGTCGGGAATCTCGTCGCGATCGTGTTCGGCCCGGTTGCGAAAGCCGCGCTCTTGCAACCGCGCAGCGACTTCTGCGTTGTGCACGAGCTCGCCCCAGATCGTGGTCCGCGCGGCGTCTGGTGTCTGCAGTGTAAGTTCCAGCGCGTCGCGCACACCGAAGCACATGCCGAAGGCGGTCGCTTGTAGGATGTCCATGTGAGCTCTAGTCGTCTGTCGCGGAAGTTCGGTGGATGTGGGGTGGAGTCACGGTGCTGTGAACCCGGAAGCCGTGAACCCGGAAGACACGTGCCGATCCACTAGACCGGCGTCCAGCCCGCAGGGGCGTCGAAGCGCTGGAACGCTGCCTTGCTCGGCGCGGCGCCGGCGTCGCGGAGCACGCGCTCGAGTTCCGCAAGGTAGGCCAAGAACTGATCGCGTCCCGCCACGGACAAACGAACGAGCGTCTGTGGTCGCTTGCCTTCGAAGCCCTTCCAGATCTCGATGAGCTCCGCCTCGTGGAGCACCTGCACATGCCGGCTCAGGTTGCCGTCCGTGAGGGCGCAGAGTTCCTTGAGTTCGCGGAACCGGACGCCGTCGGGGCGAGTCATGAGCGCCGTCAAGATGCCGAGGCGTGCCTTCTCGTGCAGGACGCGATCCAGGCGCTCGTAGGCGTGCTTACCTGGGGCCCCGCGCGCCCGTCGCTTACGTGCTGGCACGGGGGCTCCTCTCGACGCTGGCGCGTAGCACGCTAGCCAATCCGAATTGACCGAGCCCGAACGTCAGGCCCATGGCCCAGTGCGACGGATCGCCGCTTGCCCCCGCGCCGCCCGATGCGAATAGCAGTCCCGCGCCGGCAACGAGGAATCCGAGCGCGACGAAGCCCGTTTGCCGCGGCAGCAAGGGGCGTGTTGCGAACAGGCCCAGTGCATAAAGCAACGCCCACAGGCCGGGCAGCAGACGGGCTGCGTCCCCGGGCGGGAGGACTCCCGAACACAGGGTGAACGTCACGAGCGTTCCCGCGGCGATCGAAGGAAGCAACTGCGCCAGGGCGTGCCGCGTCTTTCGTCGTTCGCTCTCACGGCTTTCGAGCGCATAGCGCACGGCGATCTCACCGAAGCACAGCGTCGCTGCGATCGCCGCCACATGGAGCCAATACGGAACGAACGCTACGTGCGGAACGATCGGTTGGAACGCGGCTGCGAGCATCGCGATGCAGCCTGTCGCGGCCACTGGCCAAGCTCGGAAACCGTGAAAACGGCTTTGCCGAAGTACGAGTGCGTGGATCTCGGACACACGCGTGAGGGCCTCTCGGATCTCGGTTTGGTCAGTCATGCGGACGTTCCAGGCTTGAGCTTTGCGTTGCAAAGCATGAACTTTGTCGCGCAGAGCCAAGTGCGTCAAGGTCCATTCTGAAGATCGCGCCCTCGGTCGACGATGGAAGTCCTGCGCGCGGTCGGTGCGCGATTTCTTGGGGGTGTGCGACGGGCAGTGTTCTGCGCGCACAGAGCCGATGGGCTCGGGGGTTCGAGGTATGGCTGCATAATGCTTGCGGCGGCGATGGGGAGGGTGGTGAGCGAGGCTCATACAGCCGGCGATGCCGTGCTGGTGGACTTGCTCGTGGTTCTGGTGGCGGCGGCGATCGTCACGATGATCCTGCAGCGCATCCGTTTGGCCACGATTCCGGGCTACCTCATCACCGGCGCCATCATTGGTCCCAGCGCGCTGAAACTCGTTTCTTCCCCGTGCACGATCGAGGAGATCTCTCACCTGGCGATCGTGCTTCTGATGTTCGGTGTTGGTCTGCAGCTGCACTTGTCGGCGCTCCGGCATCGACTCGGTCGCATGGTGCTCTTGGGATTGCTCGCCTCAACCGCCTCAATCGCCGGCGGAATCCCGATTGCGCTGCTCTTCGGTCTCGAGCTGCCGGCAGCGATCGCCATCTGCATGGCGTTTTCTCTCTCGTCGACGGCGGTCGTGCTTCGCGTTCTGTCCGAGCGCGGCGAACTGCACGCGGTCGGCGGTCGACTCTGCCTCTCGATCCTCGTGGTTCAGGACATCGCCGTCCTGGCGATGTTCGCCGCGGTTCCGACCCTGGCCAAGTGGGCGGGTGGCGGCGGTATCGAGGCCCAGGACGCGGGCACCGTCTGGCAGGGCGTGGCGGGATGGCAGAGACTGTTCTTGGACCAGAGCTTCCGCTTCGGTGGCGTGGTTCTGCTGATCTTCGTGTTTCGTTGGGTCGCGCCGCTCTTGCTACGCGAAGCCCTGCGCTCCCGCTCGGTCGAAGTTCTGGCGGTCGTGTCGCTGGCTGCGGCTCTGTCGCTGGCGGCAGCGGTCAAGGCCATTGGATTCAGTCTCGAGATGGGCGCGTTCCTCGCGGGCTTCCTGCTGGCGAGCACGCAGTTTCGGCATCACCTCACGGGTCAGATCCGACCGCTGCGCGACATCCTGATTGCCGTATTCTTCACAGCAGTCGGTATGAAGCTGGACCTGGCCGCGCTGGCGGATGGTTGGTGGGTCGTGCTCCTCGCCGCGGTGGCACTCATCGTTGCAAAGAGCGCGCTCACTGCGGCTTCCTGCTGGATGCTAGGCACGACCGCGGGAACGGGATTGGCCGTGGGGGCTGCGCTGGCTCAGGCCGGAGAGTTCAGCCTGGTCTTCGTAGACATGGCCCATCTGCAGGGTGTCTTGTCGAGCGAGACCGCGACTACCGCGATTGCGATCGTCATTGTGTCGTTGATCGCGACTCCACCGCTCGTTCGGCTCGGGCCATGGTTGCGGAGCGCCGCGCGCTCGGTTGGGGTTGCGCCTTGGTACCAGGATGACCTGTTCAACGAAGCTGGCGACGCGGGCACGGCAACCTGCAAGGCGCGCGTCGTGGTCGCGGGGTTCGGCCTGGTCGGACGTTGCATCGTGGACAACCTCGAGGACTGTGGGTTCTCGGTCATGATCGTCGAACTCAATCACCAGACCGTGCGCAAGGAGGCCGCGGTCGGCCGGGCCATTGTGTTCGGTGATGTCTCGAGCGAGGCAGTCTTGGATTCGGTCGACATCGAGTCTGCACTCGCGC
Organism: uncultured Phycisphaerales bacterium; assembly: GCA_964434515.1. Taxonomy (GTDB): domain Bacteria; phylum Planctomycetota; class UBA1135; order UBA1135; genus CAYSWE01. The sequence goes on from CAYSWE010000004.1 coordinate 22,328, forward strand.
TGATTCTCACCATTCCGGACGCGGAGGCGGCGATGCATGCGTGCGCGGCCGCCCGACGTCGGTGTCCAACGCTGCGCATCGTCGCCCGGACGAGCCTCGTCAGTCGCAGCCTCGCGGTGGCGCGTGCCGGGGCGGACGACGTCGCGGTCGATGAGATGGCCTGCGCCGACGCCATGCTCCAGCTCGTTCTTGCTCGTCTCGTTCCCAGTGACGTCCTTGTATCCGAGCCGCCGATGCAGTCCGCCAGTCCCGTGGTCGCGGGCGCTTCTGGCCGAGCGTGAGTCGCTAGCGTACCTGTCGAATCGGTCGCACGCCGATCGTGTCCGAACTCTTGCCGCGGCCATGGTGGGCACGATGTGCGCAGCGCGCTTGCTGCGTCGACAGGTTCCAGGAGCCGCCGCGGATGATCGCGTTGGACCCCGTCACCACGCCGAGGCCATCGCCGCGATGCAGGCTCCCGTAGCTCGACTCGGACTCCCGGCACCATTCCCAAACATTGCCAGCGACATCGTAGAGACCAAACCGGTTGGGCGCGAAGGAGCCAACCGGTGCGGTCGTGGCGAAACCGTCGCCGTTTTCTGGGCCAAAGGTATCTTCTGCGAGGTTGGCGTGGCCGCGCAGGCTGGACGCGTCCGCACCGGTTGGCCATGGCGTGTCGACGCCTGCGCGTGCCGCGTATTCCCATTGTGCCTCGGTCGGAAGCGCCAGGCCGGTCTGGTGCAAGATCGATTGTGTCGTTCGCCACGAGATGTTTTCGACAGGGTGCATGAGTGTCGCCCTCGTCAGGCTGGTCTTGATTCCTGGTGCGTGCATCGAGGGGTTGTCCTGCGCCAGGCGCAGCCACTGCGCCTGAGTGACCTCACACTTGGCGATGAAGAACGGATCCAAGTAGGCCGTGGTCACCGGTCGTTCGTTCGCGCGTGCCGCGGGGTCGTAGCGTGGCGCCGTGCGGTTCTGGCTTTGTGCGCCCAATCGAAAGGTTCCCCCTGGTAGCAGCACGAAAACGATCCCGCTCGTCGTGTCGATCTCTAGGTGTCCGTCGGTTGCTCGTCTTGGTAGGAGTGTGTTCGGGGCTTGCGAGGCAAGCTGCACGAACTCCTGGAAGCCGCTGGATGGGTCGGTCCCGAGCGGGACGAGTCCGATCTGCGGGCGGAGGGGCTTTCCGGCGAATCTCTCATCTGCTTGGATCGCCTGGGCCGCCTCCTTCCAAGCGTCGGAAAAGGCGTCGATGCTGTTGCGTTGGATGTTGCGAGCCCACAGCAGCCGTGCGCGCATTCTTGGCAACAAGGTCCGCGTCGATGAATCGAAGTCGGTGATCAGACCGCGTAACGCGTCGTGAATGAACTGGTCGCGGCGGAGCTCTTCGAGCTGCTGCACGGCCTCGACCTCTTGCTTTTCGCGGATGTTCGAGAACAGCGAGATCACGTTGTTCAAGTAAGTTCCCGGGTAGGCCGAGCGGATCCGCTTGTAGCGCTCTGCGATGTTCTTCAGCCTGCCCTCGTACTTGGGTTGGTGTTCGCTGAGCTTCCGCTCCAGTCCTACCAGAGTGTTGCGGGCGTCGCGCATCTGTAGGCCGATGCGGCGGTGTTCGCTGAGCCACATGCGGATCGCGGCGGTCTGCTCGGGCCACGCCGGGTACAGCGCTGCTTCGACTCGGCGTAGCTCCCGTAGCCTCTGCACAACCGCGAGGAAGTTGAACATCTGCACGGACTCGGCCGTGCGCTCACGTTCTCGATTGGCCTGCTCAAGCGCCACGGACATGCGCGCGCGCGCGGAGAGCGCCTCGACCTCGCTGGCCTTTGCGGCCTTGGCGCTGGCTTCGGCAGCGGCCTTCTCTCGTTTGGCGTCTTGCTCTCGCTGCTTGGCGAGCACGACGTTTGCCTCGGCACGGCGATACTGTTGCCACGCGAGGACCAGGCCGCTCACGAGGGCGGCGAGCACCGCAATTGCGGCGCCGACTTGCAAACGATAGCGCCGCAAGAACTTGCCTGTCCGATACACCCAGCTCGGTGGCCCGGCGAGTGCAGGTTCGTGGTTCAGGTGGCGAGCGATGTCCGCCGCGAACTCGGACGCCGACGCATAGCGGCGTGTGCGGTCCTTCTCGAGCGCCTTCATCACGATCCAGTCGAGATCGCCGCGCAATCGCTTGACGAGGGTCGCTGGGTCGGTGCGGCGGAGTTCGGCGTTGTAGGAACTCTCGTCGCCGATCGTTGAGACCTTGGAGCTCGGCCTGGGCGGCTCGACCTCCTGGATCGTGCGTTGCAGCTCGGCAATGCCAGCCTCACGGAGCAGCCAGGTTTCGAATGGTTGTCGTCCGGTCAAGAGCTCGTAGAGCAGTACGCCGAGCGAGTAGATGTCGGCGCGTGTATCGACGTCGACGCCGCTTCCGGCCTGCTCGGGGCTCATGTACTCCGGTGTTCCGATCCACGCTCCTTGCTTGGTGAACAGGGTTTGCTCGGTCAGCTTCTGCTCGGTCGCCAGCGCGAGCCCAAAGTCGATGAGCTTGGGGATGGCCTTACCCTGCTCGACCGTCACCAGGATATTGGACGGCTTGATGTCACGATGGATGATGCCCTTCTGGTGCGCGTGTTGTAGGCCGGCGCATACCTCCATGAAGAGATGCAGCCGCTCGACGAGCGACAGGCGATGCTCGTCGGCGTAGTCGGAGATCCGGGTGCCATCGACGTACTCCATGACGAAGTACGGACGTCCGTCCTCGGTGGCGCCGGCATCGAGCACCTTGGCGATCGCCGGATGGTTCATGAGCGATAGCGCTTGGAACTCCTGCTCGAACCGCGCCAGGACTTCCTTCGAGTCCTGACCAAGCTTGATCAGCTTGAGGGCGACGGTTCGTCGGATCGGCTCGAGTTGCTCGGCGAGGTAGACCGTGCCCATGCCCCCTTCGCCAAGGACCTTCAAGATCGTGTACGGGCCCACCTGATGTGGGCGCCAATCCTCGAGGGAAGGGTCGGGTGTCGATGGAGGCGGTGTTTTCTTGGACCGGGCTGACACGTTGACAACGATACAGGCTTGCGTCGGGAATGCTTCTGTCTGCGTGCGGTGCAGAACACGGAAGATTCGTGCTGCGACGGAATGATGCGCTGGTTCCGGTTACTCCGCGGCAGTGGTTGCACTAACACGGCGTGTCAATCTGCCTGTTGCCCAGTCGGCTCCTCGTCGCCTGCCCGGCGATCCCGCGCTGCGGGACT
>CAYSWE010000005.1:0-25215 GCA_964434515.1 uncultured Phycisphaerales bacterium
AGAAAAGATCGGTGTGATGTTTGGGAGCCCCGAGACGACGACTGGGGGCCGCGCGCTCAAGTTCTATTCGTCGGTGCGTCTCGACATCCGCCGCATCGGCAAGATCAAGGACGGCGAAAGCGTCATTGGCAACCGCACCAAGGTCACGGTCGTCAAGAACAAGATCGCGCCCCCGTTCCGCAGGGTCGAGTTTGACATCATCTTCAACGAAGGGATTTCCGCCGAGGGGGACATCCTCGACCTAGCGCTGCTCAAGAACCTCGTGCAGAAGAGTGGCGCCTGGTTTTCCTACGGTGACGTGCGCCTCGGTCAAGGTCGCGAGCGCGTCTGTCAGCTCCTGCGCGACACTCCGGAGCTGCTCGAGGAACTGCGCGAAGGCGTGCTTGCCAAGGAGCGCGCCGAAGAGGAGGCCCGCCGCGCCAAGCGCACGGGTGCGGCGGCGGCGGGTTCGACGGCCCCGGCCCCGGGCGGAAAGAGTAGCGGCACGACCAAGAGCACCGGGACCCAGAAGAAGGCGGCCTCCGCGCGGTCTTAGGCGCGCGGACGAAAACCCGAACTTATTCTTGCGCGAGCCCTAGACCGCCCGAAGAGTTGCGCCATGAAGTCCCTGACCGGTCCCGAGATTCGCGAGTCCTACCTGAGTTGGTTCGCGGAGCGTGGCCACGAACGATACCCGTCGGACTCGCTCATTCCTTCGAACGACCCAACGCTGCTCTTTACGGGCGCTGGCATGAACCAGTTCAAGGACATGTTCTTGGGTCGCGGCACGTTGCCCTACAAGCGCGTCACGACGTCACAAAAGTGCCTGCGCGTGCCCGATCTCGAGAACGTGGGCTTGACCGCGGGACACCACACGTTCTTCGAGATGCTGGGCAACTTCTCGTTTGGCGACTACTTCAAGAGCGAGTGCCTGCAGTGGGTCTTCGGATGGTTTACCGAGGGACTGGGGATTCCGCGCGACCGCCTCGTGGTGACGATCTATCGCGACGACGACGAGGCGCTCGCGGTCTGGCGCGATGAGCTCGGCATGCCGGCGGAGCGAATCTATCGCTTCGGCGAAAAGGAGAACTTCTGGCCGGCGGAGGCGCCATCGAAAGGCCCCAACGGTCCATGTGGCCCCTGTTCGGAAATTTACTTCGACTACGAGCCGGAGGCCCCGTTGCCGGCTGATGACGGGCTCGAGGAACTCCCCAAGCGCTTCATCGAAATCGGCAACTGCGTGTTCACGCAGTTCGATCGCCAGGCCGACGGTTCGCTGCCGGGACTCCCCCAAAAAAACATCGACGTCGGGCTGGGACTCGAGCGCATCACCATGGTGCTGCAGGGCAAGCGATCGAACTTCGATACGGACCTGTTTGCTCCGTATCTGGAGTTTACCGCTCGCCTCGCGGGCAAAACCTATGGCAGCGACGCGCAGACCGACGTCCATCTCCGTCGGATCGCCGACCACATCCGCGCGGTGACCTTCTGCATCGCGGACGGCGCGCTGCCGGGCAACGAGGGCCGCGGCTACGTCGTTCGTAAGATCCTGCGGCGTGCGTGCCGAGACGGCTACGAGCTCGGCATCGACCAACCGTTTCTGCACGAACTTGCCGGAGTCGTGATCGAACACATGCGCGGCGCCTACCCTGAGTTGGTCGACGCACACAAACAGATCGCGGCATTGCTCGTCCAAGAGGAGCAGGCGTTTCGGCAGATCTACGTGCGCGGAGCCGAACGCTTCGAGAGTTGGTTCCAACGACTCGGGGCGCGGGACTCCTGGGCGACCCTCGACGTCGAGGAACGCGGCGCGCTACCCGTGCCGCCCGAATCGGGGACGGTCGCCTTCGAGTTGCACGACACGTTTGGTTTCCCTGCGGACATCACGCGGCAGCTGCTGCTGGATCGCGGCCTGGCCATGAACGATGCGGAGTTCGAGACGGCCATGGAGGCACAGCGCGAGCGGGCCCGCGCTGGTTCGTCGCTGAGTGGCGACGTGTTCGCCGACAGCATTACGACGCGCCTCAATGCACGGAAAGTCCCGGCGACGACCTTTACCGGCTACGAGCAGCTCACCGGCGAGGCCAGCATTCTCGCGCTAGCCCTGGGCGATCAAGAGGTCGAGACCCTCGACGCCGGAAGCGAGCTGTCCGGAGTCGAGTTGGTCGTGGATACTACGCCCGCCTATGCCGAGTCCGGTGGACAAACGGGCGACGTGGGCGAAATCCTCGGTCCAAACGGTCGCGCGCACTTTGTCGATGTCAAGAAACGCGGAGGATTCTTCTTCCATGTTGTGCAGTCGATTGAAGGGCGTTTGGCGCGAGGCGACGTCGTGGAGATCCGGGTCGATGAGGCCGCGCGACGGGCGACCGAGCGCCACCACACTGCGACGCACCTGCTGCACCAGGCGCTCAAGGACATCGTCGGCCCGCACGTGGGACAGGCCGGCTCCCTAGTGACTCCGACTCGCCTGCGCTTCGACTTTACTCATGGCGAAAAACTGTCTTCGGAGACGATCGCCAAGCTGGAGCAAACCGTTACGCGAGAGATCCTCGCAGCGACGCCGGTCGAGCCACGCGAGATGGGGCTCGATGAGGCGCGTAGTGCTGGCTTCGTGGCGATGTTCGGCGAAAAGTATGGTGACGTGGTCCGTACGCTTTCGGTGGGGGACTACAGTCGCGAGCTGTGCGGCGGCACGCATGTCGCCAACACAGGCAACATCGGAGCCTTCCGCATCCTCAGCGAGAGTTCGGTTGCTGCCGGCGTCCGGCGCATCGAGGCCGTGACGGGCTTTGAGGCGTTGCGCTGCGCGCAGGACGACACGCGTGTGCTCGCTTCGCTCGCGCACGCGCTCAAGGCCAAGTCCAGCGAACTCATCGGCCGCGTGGCGAGCCTTCAAGGTGACCTAAAGAAGCTGCGTGGCGACCTCGACAAGGCACGACGATCCTCGGCTGGCGATGCGCTCGGCGAGCTCGAGGGCCAGGCCCAGGAGGCTCGCGGGGGCAAAGTGCTGGCCGCGATCGTGGAAGAGGCCGGCACCGAGCAGCTGCTCGACCTACTCGATCGGCTACGCAAGAAGGCCGGCAGTTTCGGGGGCATCCTGTTCGGAACATCGAAGAAGGGCGTCGCGGTCGTCGCATCGGTCACCAAGGACATGATCGAGGACGGCCTCGAGGCGGGCCACCTCGTGAAAACAGCCACGGGATATCTCGGCGGCGGTGGTGGCGGACGGCCGGAGATGGCCCAGGGCCGTGGCCGAGACGCTACGCGGGTCGACGAGGCTCTCGAGGCCGCCTGGCAAGCGCTGCGCGGGACCTAAGGCCTCCCGCAGCGCAAGAATTCCCGATACCGAGCCGAATCAGATCAACCGCCGTTTGACTGGATAGGGCAGTGTGCCTAAGCTCTTTCGCCTTCATTCGCACACCAGCGCCTACCGGATCATTAGCGATGGCAGTTCCAAGAAGAAAGCACAGCCGAGCCAGGCAAGCCAAGCGTCGTTCGCAGTGGAAAGCAGTCGCGATTCAACTCGTCGACTGCAGTCACTGCGGCAATCGTATTCGTCCACACACCGTCTGCCTGGGCTGCGGCCGCTATCGTGGGCGACATGTCTTGGCGGTGCAGAGCTAACGCAGCACGGCGAGCCGAGGCAGGTGACTTGTTCGCTGGCACGAATCGCGCCGGCATGAATCGGGGGGTCCGCGGAGCGAGATGAGAATTGCCATCGACGCCATGGGAGGAGACAACGCCCCGCAGGCGATTGTCGCAGGGGCGGTCTTGGCCGCTGCGAAGGGCTACGCCAAGCCGTCCCAGCTGATCCTCGTTGGCCAGACCGAGCGGATCGCCGAAGAGCTCGACCGACATGGTCAAGCCAGCGTCGTTTGCGACCGGGAGGCCCTGCCCGACTCGCTGCCTTCGAGCGATGCAACGTTCGCCCTGGTCGCTGCGTCTCAGACCATCGGCATGAATGAGACGCCGACACTCGCGCTCCGCCAAAAAAAGGACTCGTCGCTCCTGGTCGCAACCCGTTTGGTCAAGAGCAAGGTCGCGGATGCGCTCTGCAGCGCCGGCAACACCGGCGCCTGCGTGGCGGCGGCGATGCTCAGCCTGCGAAGTCTGCCTGGCGTGCGCCGTCCCGGCATCGCCGTGACCATCGAAGGAGAGAAGGGCCCGTTCACCATCATCGACGTCGGCGCCAATGTCGTCCCGAAGGCCATCCACCTATTCCAGTATGGCGTCATGGGTTCTTGTCTCTACCGCAAACAGTTCGGGAAAGACAATCCGACCGTCGGGTTGGTCAACATCGGCGGAGAAGAGGGCAAAGGCAACGAGCTGGTCAAGGAAACGCAAGCGCTCTACCGCGGCGCTTCCGTCAACTTTGTCGGCAACATCGAGGGGCAGGAAGTCTTCCTCGGCGCCGCTGACGTGATCGTCACGGAAGGATTCGTTGGCAACGTCATCCTCAAGCTGAGCGAAGGGCTGGCAACGCACATTCTCCACGTTGTAAACGACGAGTTGGTCAAGGCCGGGGTGCAGCCCACAGTGCTGCGGGAAGGACTTGCACGAATCATTCGACGCACGGACTACTCCGAGTACGGCGGAGCGCTGCTCCTGGGTGTCGAAGGGATCGTCACGATTTGCCACGGGCATTCGGGGGACCGGGCGATTGCCAGCGCGATTCGCATGTGCGGAGAGGCGATCCAGACCGCTGTAAACCAGAGCATCGTCGAGCAGCTCGAGCAGCTCGAGCACACGGGGGGGCCGCGAGCCTGATGACAGATCTGATCCCAGTTGGCATCGCCGGGTGCGGTTCGTTCGCGCCAGAGAAGATCCTGAGCAACGATGACCTCGAGAAGCTCGTGGCGACGTCCGACGAGTGGATTTTTCAGCGCACGGGCATTCGCGAACGCAGGATCGCGGATGCCGAAATGGACTCGGGCCAGATGGGTGGCCTCGCCGCGCGGCGGGCGCTCGAAGACGCCGGCGTGTCGGCGTCCGAGCTCGACCTCATCATCTGCGCGACCACCACGCCCGACCTGCCGTTTCCGTCGACGGCTTGCCACATCCAGGCCGATCTCGAGGCGTGGAACGCGGGCGGATTCGACGTCAACTCGGCGTGTTCGGGCTTTGTGTTCGCGTTCAACACTGCGACTCAGTTCGTTGCCACCGGTGCTGCCCGACGGGTCCTGGTGATCGGGACCGAGAAGCTCAGCATCATGATCAACTACAAGGATCGGAACACATGCGTCATCTTCGGTGACGGCGCCGGTGCGATGGTCTTGAGCCCGCTCGAGGACGCGGGGCGCGGCGAGGTCCTGTCGACATCGATCCACACGGAGGGCGGTCAAGACGACGTCTTGATGGTTCCGGCGGGAGGGAGTCGGTTGCCAGCCTCGCAAGAGACGCTCGCCAACGATCTGCACTACATGACGATGGGGGGCAACAAGGTCTACCGTTTTGCGGTGAACACGTTTGCGAAGCTCGTACGGGAGTCGCTCGAGCCCTACGGGATGGAACAGCTCGGTCGGGTCGTCCCACACCAAGTCAATCAACGGATCGTCGAAGCCGCAGTCGAGCGGCTCGATATGCCGATCGACATGGTCTACTCGAACATTCACCGCTACGGGAACACGGCCGCCGCATCCGTTCCGATGGCCTTCGACGAAGCCTACCGCGAAGACAAACTCCCAAAGGGAAAGCTGATCTGCTCGGTCGCATTCGGAGCAGGCCTCTCCTGGGGCCACTTCCTGGTGCGGTGGTAGGGAGATCTCGCGGATGGACCGACCACTCAGCGGCAGGACTGCTCTCGTGACTGGAGCCTCACGTGGCATCGGTCGCGCGATCGCCACGCGCCTCGCCGCCGACGGCGCCAAGGTCGTCTGCGTGGCTCGCACCGAAGCGGCCTTGGAGGAGACCGTGCGCGAGCTTGGTGACACTGCCGTCCCAATCGTCGCGGATCTGGGCGATCCCGCGAGCATCGAGTCCCTGGTGGGGCAACTGGACGATCAAAACATCGCCGTCGAGATCCTCGTCAACAACGCCGGAATCACCCGTGACAATCTGCTGATCCGCATGAAGAATGACGAGTATCAGCAGGTGCTCGACGTCAACCTTCGCGGGCCATTCCTGCTCTGCAAGGCGCTTGCACGACCGATGATGAAGGCCCGTTCGGGACGGATCGTCAATATTTCTTCGGTTGTAGCCTTGATTGGCAACGCCGGGCAGTCGAATTACGCTGCCGCGAAGGCCGGTCTGATCGGATTCACCAAATCCCTGGCCCGCGAACTCGCCGGCCGCGGCGTGACGGCCAACGTCGTTGCGCCCGGCTTCATCGAAACCGACATGACGAAAGATATCCCCGAGACCAACCGCAACCAGCTGGCAGGCCAAATTCCGCTTGCCCGTTTCGGCACGACGAACGATGTGGCGGCTGCGGTCGCCTTTCTGTCGAGTCCCGCAGCCAGCTACATCACCGGGCAGGTTCTGGCGGTGGACGGTGGCCTGTGCATGTGAGCGTTCCCCGACCGGGAACGCCATCGCAATCCGAAGCCAGGAAGGGTACAAGATTCGTCCGTATCTTTACGACCGCTTGACGACGAGCGCCCGCCCGGGCGTGAGTCGGCTACGAATGGCCGCAGGGCCGAGATTACTGAAAGCCAACATGGATATGGGAGGTACCCGTTGACCACCATCGAAGAACGAGTGAAGAAGATCGTCTGCGAGCAACTCAACGTTGCCGAAGAAAAGGTCGCGAAAGAGACTTCCTTCATCAATGACCTCGGAGCCGACTCACTCGACATGGTCGAACTGGTCATGCATTTCGAAGAGGACTTCGAGATGCAGATTCCGGACGAGGAAGCTGAGAAGATCCACACCGTCGGTGACGCCATCACCTACATCGAAGAGAAGCAGTAGGTCATACGCGTCGCCCCCCCTGTTCGGCGCGCCGCTTTGCCGGTGAGCCAGCGTCCGCGGAAGAGTAGACGAACATGAGTAGGCGCAGAGTCGTCATCACTGGCCTTGGTATCGTCAGTCCTCTTGGCGTGGGCGTCGATCACAACTTCGATGCCATCCTGGCGGGAAAGAGCGGGATTCGACCCATCACGCGGTTTGACACGTCCGACTTCAGCGTCCGCTTTGCGGGGCAGGTGCGGGACTTCGAACCAGAGAAGATACTCGATCCGCGCACGCTCAAGCGCATGGACCCATTCACGCAGTACGCGGTCGTGGCATCGACAGAAGCGGTCCGCGACTCGGGCCTGGATCTGGATGCCGAGGATCGCACGCGCATCGCCTGCATCATGGGCACGGGGATCGGCGGCATCATGGAGCTCGAGCAGCAGACGCGCGTGCTGGTCGCTCGCGGGCCGCGCCGTGTCAGCCCGCTTACCGTACCCAAGATGATGTTCAACGCGTTCACCGGGCTGGTTGCGCTGCACCACAAGCTGCTCGGTCCCAACTACGCCGCCGGATCGGCCTGCGCATCGTCCAATCACGCGCTGGGGGTCAGCCTTCGCACGATCCAGTACGGCGATGCCGACGTCGTCCTGTCCGGCGGTGCCGAGGCCGCTGTGTGCCCGGTCGGCGTGTCGGCGTTCGCATCCATGAAGGCTCTGTCCACGCGCAACGACGACCCGGAGCGCGCGAGCCGCCCGTTCGACCAAGGGCGCGACGGCTTCGTCATGGGCGAGGGGGCGGCGGTGCTCGTGCTCGAGGAGCGCGAGCGGGCCATGCGGCGCGGTGCGCGGATCTACGCCGAGCTCGATGGTTTCGGCTCCAGCGACGATGCGCATCACCTGACGGCTCCCGAAGCAAGCGGCGCGGGCGCGATCCGCGCCATGCGGCTTGCGCTCGAGGATGCCTCGGCGACGCCCGATGACGTCGACTACATCAACGCGCACGGCACATCGACTGAGCTCAACGATCGAATGGAGACGGCCTCCATCAAGCAAGTTTTCGGCGAGCGCGCTTACAAGATTCCGACCTCCTCGACGAAGTCGATGATCGGCCATCTGCTCGGAGCTTCCGGTGCGGTGGAATGCGCGTTCACGTGTCTATCGATTCATCGCGGAGTGGTCCACCCCACGATCAACCAAGAAACCCCGGATCCCGCTTGCGACCTTGACTACGTGCCTAACGAGGCACGCGAGGTCCGGGTTGAGCGAGCTCTTTCGAACTCGTTCGGCTTCGGCGGAACCAACGCGTGCATTGCACTCAAGAAACACGACTGATGAAGAAGCGACTCCAGGATATCCTCCACAAATATAAGGTCGAGGCCTACCGCGTCGCGCATAAGCACGACGAAGCCGGTGACATCACCAAAGCGTGCCTCGACCTCTCCGATGATGTGCTGAAGAGCGCGTACCACTATCACTTCCACAAGTTGCCGGACGCGAATCGCGTCGAGATCATCAACATGATCAACAACTACACGCTCGAGGCAATCTTGCCGCCGGTGGTCGAAAAGCTGGTCAAGCGGATCATCGTGCTCGAACACCAGCACCGGGCGTTGCTGCAGGCCATGGAGCAGGTTTGCGAAGAGCTGTCTGAGTAAGAGCCCTTAGACTCGAAACCCTGCGGGGCCGCCCAATCACGCAAGACAGAGTCTTTCCGCGAATCGCTGGATGGGGTGCCGCGACGCCAGGAGCGTGGCTACAATCGCGCGCTGGGAGGATCGGATGAAGCAACGGGTCGCAGTGATCGGCGGCGGCGTCTCGCCAGAACACGAGGTCTCGCTCGTCTCAGCAGCGAGAGTTTGCGAGGCTCTTTCGGGTCGCGGCTATCCACTGACCACGGTGTGGATCGACCCCACGGGTGCGTGGCACGTCGTTCCGGACGCGGCGGGCCCCTGGTCCGGCGCGTCATTCCGCCAGCGCGGTAGCAGCGCCGCGCGCGTGGACGCGCTCGCCGGTCCTGCCGCGCTGACCTGCGCCGGCGTTGCGTGTGTATTCCCCGCGCTGCACGGGCGCGGCGGCGAGGATGGGCAGATCCAAACGCTCCTGGATGTGGCCGGTTTGCCCTACGTGGGGTCCGGCCCGACCGCATCGGCGATCGGCATGAGCAAGCTACAGTCGCGGCTCGCATTCGCGGGCGCGGGCCTGCCGCTACCCCGAGCTTGGTTGCCCGAACGCGCGGGCGCCGCCACCCTGTCGGCAGCGGCCGTCGCAGCCGCGATCGATGCCGCGGGCTTTGTGTTCCCCGTCTTTGTCAAGGAAGATCTGTGCGGCTCGTCGCTAGGCGTCGAACGCGTCGAGCAGCCAGCGGGTTTTGGCAAGGCTCTGGCGCGCGTCCGCGAGCTGGGGACGTACTGGCTTGTCGAGGAGGGAGTCGTCGAGATCGAGCTCACCTATGCCTTCCTCAACAACAGCGCCGAATCTTTGCAAGCGCTGCCGCCCGTCGAGATCCGGCCGCGGCATGCCGCATTTTTCGACTATGCCGCCAAGTATGATGGGAGCGCCACGGAGGAGATTTGTCCGGCACCGAGCCTCGACGCGGCGTTGACGGCCGAGGTGCAGAGCCTCGCGGTGCGCGCCCACGAGGTGCTCGGATGTCGAGGATTCTCGCGAACGGACATGATGCTCGGCCCGACGGGCGTCAAAATCCTCGAGACCAACACCCTTCCCGGCCTGACGCCGGAGAGTCTGTTGCCGAGAGCCGCGGCCGCGGCTGGGCTGGAGTTCGCGGATCTGATCGAGCTGAGTCTCGCGTTGGCCGCTCCAAGCCGCACTGGGCAAGAACGAGCGGTGCTCCTCCCACGGCCAACTCCCACTGGACAAGCGACGACGTTCGGCAAGACTCAGGACCGGTTGATTCATGGAAGAACAAGCTGATCTGATCCGCGTTGCCATTCGCGGGGCCGAAGGTCGCATGGGACACGCAGCCCGTGCCGCAATCGCTGCCGCAGACGGGCTGAGTTTCGCCGGACCGCTGCGGCGTCAGTCCAACCTCGTAGCCGCCGTCCAAGAGCTCGGCGCGGACGTCGTTCTCGACTTGACGCGGCCAGACGCGCTGCCGGACTTGGCGCCGGTGATCGAGTCCGGCACCCCGGTCGTCGTCGGTACGAGCGGCGTGGATGCGGATCTGCTCGCGGACTGGACTGCGCGGGTCGAGGCGCGAGGAACGGTCTTGGTCGTGCCGAACTTCTGCGTTGGAGTCGTGCTGCTCCAGTCGTTCGCGGAACGCGCGGCCGCCTTCTACTCAGACGTCGAGATTCTCGAGATGCACCATGAACACAAGGTGGATAGTCCCTCGGCGACGGCGGTCGACACTGCCGAACGCATCGCTCGCGTGCGAGTGACCGACAACGCAAACCGCGACCGCTCGCCGAGTCGTGGTCGCAACGTTGCGGGTGTTCCGGTGCATTCGGTTCGTTTGCCGGGCTTGCTGGCACACCAGGTCGTGCTGTTCGGCGGCAACGGCGAAACGCTGACCCTGCGCCACGACAGCTATGACCGCGCATCGTTCATGCCGGGCGTGCTCCTGGCTTTGCGCACGGTCCGAACTCTCTCGGGGTTGCACGTAGGACTCGAGAGCTGCCTCCCCGAACTCGGGCCTCGGCCGTGATCGGCGAGATCCAAGCGACCGACGCGTCCCACCCGTTCCTCGATCTGCTCGAGGACCCCGTGTTCCTCCAGATCGTCTGCTTGAGCATCGTCGCGCTGCTCGTGCTGTGGCTGATCCTGTCGATCCGCTCGTCGCTCGGCAAGTTGCAGGGGCGTCGGTTGCTGGTGAAGTATCTGGGCGGGCTCGAGGCGAGTCTCGCAGGAGACAACGAAGAAGCGGTCACGCTGTTGCAGGCCGTGGTCGAAGCCGACCCCGAGAACCTCGGTGCTCGCCTGGCGCTCGGCAACGCGTTCTTTGCGCTCGAGCGACCGGCGGACGCGCACCGACACCACATGGAGGCGCAGCAGACATTTGCCGCGGAGGGGCCGCGTATTCAGCTCTCCATCGTTCGGGATCTTCGCGCCGCGGGCGAGCATGCGGACGCCGTGGAACTGGTCGACGAAGCGCTCGATCAGCATCCAAAGGACGAGGCACTCTTGGCCGAAGCGTTCGAGCTCAAGTGTGAAGCAGGGATGTTCCAGGATGCACTCATCCCCGGCAGACGACTCTTCGAACGCAACCGCGACGAGACGTTTCGCGGTCGACTGGGGGCGACGGCGGCACGCGCCGGAATGCTGGCCATTGCCCACGGCGAGCGCGACGAGGCCGCGCGACTGTTTCAGGAGAGCCTTGGCTACGACGCCGAGAATCGAGAGGCGCAGACCGGAAGGATTCTCGCGTCTCCCGAACCCGATCTGGCGCAGCTCCCAGCACCGGCGCCCGGTGGGGCGGGGACCGCGCTTTTGGCGGAAAGCGACGTCGCGCGGATCTCGCGCAGTCTGCTCGACTTTTTTCCGGAGGCCGTGTGTCCGCGGTGCCGGTCGCCGCGCAGCGGCGAGAGCTGCGCGACGTGCGGATCGGAGGAGCCGGCACTCTACGCCGAATCTGAGCTGGAGCGGGCGCTGCGTGCACCCGAGGAAGCTCTCGACGAGATCGAAGAAAACGACGCCTGGTTTCGGCGGCTGGCGATCGCGGCGCGTAGCGGAGATGCCGAGGCTGCGGGAAGGATGCTGGATGGGGGAGCCGCGGCACTCCCATCGCTGCTCTCGGTGCTGCTCGAGTCCGGCGACCAGGACGGTCGACTGCGCGACGTGTGCGTCGGTCTCGGGCGCGAGCACCCGGATGCGCTGTTCCGAGCTCGCGCGGCGCATCGCGCCGGACACCGCGGCGTGCTCGATCGCTTGACCGGGAAGGCCGACGTGGATGCACTGCTCGGTCCGGTGTTCCGGCGTCTCGGCGCACCTCCCCGAGCACATTTCGACCGGCTCATTCGTGACTCGCAGGCGTTGGACGAGCGGGGGCTGCGTGGTTTGGTGATCGACTATTATGTGGGGCTGGCCGACCTCGCGGGTTTCGAGGAACTGGCAGCCCGCTACTCGCCGGTCGAGGTCGTCCGCCGTCTCAACAAGATTCCCGACAGCGAACTGGCCCCCTTGTTCTCGCTCTTGCCCGAAGAAGCATCGTTCCTTCGGTCCGCGATCCTCATGGACCCCGCCCTGGATCGGCCGGCTGCCATCGCGCTCGCGCTGCTTCGCGTCGACGGCGACGCACTCGTGCGCTGGCGAACGCTGCTGACCGAGCGAGGACCGGGTGCGCAGATGTTGGCGGAGCTCGTGCTCCAACTCGGCGATCCGAATCCCGGAGCCAACATCGAGGCGATGCTCGGCGCGTTCCTTGCTGACGCGCAGGAGCACCTGGTCGCCGGCTTCGCGGATCCGGACCGCAACCCGGCTGCGAAGGCCGCGCTCGCGCGCCTGCTGCACGCCGCCGGCCCGCGCATCGTGCCGGATGTCATTCGCTGCTTCGGCTCCACGCCGTCGGAGCTCGACGCACGGGCCATGGACCTTCTGGTCTCCTTCGGCGACGACGCGGTGCCCTACTTGGAATCCGAGTATCGCGAGCAAGTCGGCTGGCTCGGACGACTCGGGGCATCGCGGTTTCGTCCCAAGCACCCGCGTTCGCAGATCTGCCGAGCGCTCGCGCGCATCGAGGGCTCGGCGGCTCGCAAGGCACTGAAGCGCCTGCTCAAAGAGGAGTCGGATGCCGAGCTCGCGAGCCTGCTGCGAGAACTCGTGCGCACGCACGGAAGGAAGGCACGATGAAGTGGTTCGGCATGCTGCGTCGGATGAGTCCGCTTCGGCTGTTCGGGGGCTACTTCGGCCGCCATCCGTGGCAGAAACGGCTCCTGATCCTGGCGCCGTTCCTCCTGCTGCTTGCACTCCTCAACCCGGTCCTTGGTGCGGTCGATACGCTGTTTGGACTGGTCGGTCGCGTGTTCGGTCCCTTGCTCGAGACCGGCCTTGGGCGCGCGATCTTCGTGGTGGTCCTGGCTGTGCTCGGCGGTGTCTTGGTCTTCGCCGTTGCCAAGGACCGTGTTCTGGATGTCGTTCGCCGCTACGCACTCTCACTCTTGCTTCGCGGTAGCGAGGCCCAGTTGGTCGGCCAACGTGAACGTGCGGTTCCACTGCTCCGCCGCGTCGTGCGTCTGGGCCGCTGGTTCGATCTCAGCAAGGGCCTGGTGGCCGCGCATGGCGCCCTCGACGCGGACGCCCACCTCAAGCTCGCACGTATCTGGCTCGACGAGGGCGACGTTCGCCGCGCGGCGAGCGAGTTGGCGCGCGTGCCCAAGGCCGGACTGAAGAAGCGACTGCGTCTCTCGCTCGCCGAGCTCCAGGCGCGTGTGTTCGCGGCCCATCCGGATCACCTAGCGGATTCCGCGCTGGGCGTACTCGAAGAGTCCCACAAGACCTGGCCGGCGCACGAAGGCATCGCGTCGCTCCTGTCGGACCGCCTGCTCGAGCTCGGCCAGGGCGAGCGTGCCGCGGACGTCCTCGCGGAGACGCTGCGTCGAGCGAGCAAGGAGCGCACGCCGCGGGTCGGCGCCCGCCTCGCCAAACTCTACAGAGACCTCGCCGAGGCGGCCCTGCACGCCGGCGACGCCAAGCGCGCGTTGAAGCTCCTGACCAAGTCGCTGCGGCTCGAAGAGAGCGAATCCGGACTGCTGCTGCGCGCCGACATCCACCTCGCCCTCGGAGAGCTCGACGCGGCACTTTCGGTGCTCAGCAGCCTCGCGACGCCATCCGCCAAGCAGCGCATCGCCCAGCTCCTCCGCCACGAAGCGACCCCCTTGTCGCCCCGGCAGCTCATGCGGCAGGTGCCGCGCAAGGACAGCCTGGTGGCCCTCGCCGAACATTGGATCGAGCAAGGCGAGCTGCGCCGCGCGGGCCGCGCGCTCGAGGTCTGCCTACGCGAGGGCGGTGCCAGCCCACGCGTCTTGGCGCTGCTCGCCTCGGTGCGCTTCCAAGAATCCGAACCCGAAGAGGCCAAACGCACGCTGCGCCTGGCCCTAGAGAGCCTCGGCTAGGCAGAAGAAACGTGTCAGAGTCGTTTCTTCTATCAAAACTGGCCGGCGTCATGGCTATCATGCCGCGCATTCGAGTGGGCCAGGATGGCGGAATTGGCAGACGCAGTGGATTCAAAATCCACCGGTGGCAACACCATGAGGGTTCGAGTCCCTCTCCTGGTACCAGCCTCCGCCCGGACCGAGCGCCGAGTTTCCGCTGACCCAGAGCGGGATTCGCCGGCCATCGCCGTGAAATTCTAGCCGATTTCTGGATTCTTGCGGGAATGCCTCGTAGCGCCCTACGTCCCATGCCCCGCAGGCGAAATGCACTGCAGTCCCGTCGCCTCCCGGTCGATCCATACGTTCCCAGGAAGGTCGCTTTATGATCCATGCCATCGCCACAATGCTCGTCGTATTCCCGTTCGTTTGCCCCCAGCGCGAGTCCGCAAGGACATCGCGGGACGTGCGGGCGGCGGTCCAAGCCTTCGCCAAGCTACCGCGGCGCAAACAGGTCGCAGCGCTCGCCGCGGTCCGAGACGCGGTGGCGGGCGTCCAAGGACCCTACCTCTCGATGGTGCGTGCCTACATCGACGAAGGTCGCAAGCAAGGCAAGCGTCGCGCCAAGGCACCCAAGGTGCACCACGACGAGGTCGGCAGGGCGGACACCCCGATGCGCGCCGGCCTCGAGTTCCCGGTGGCCAATCAGTACGTGTTTGGCGTCGGCCAAATGACTGCGGTACCGATCGTGCAGAGCGGTCGCAAGAAGCGGCGTAAGAAGACCCGGCGTCCAAAGTTTCCGGCCAAACCGCGCGCCGAGGACCAGCTTGCAGGCATGCTGCGCGGCTATCTTCCGGATCTGGACTTGGCCTTCGGGGCGATGCTGCGCGACCTCGACAGAGACCCCGGTGCCGATCGCTTCTCGGCCTTCCTGAGTGGCTGGCGCAATGGGACCGAGTCGTTCTATCGCGCCTTGGATCGCACCGCGGGGACCCAAGAGGGTGTCTTCTTCTATGACGCCATGCTGGACGAGTTCGTCCGCAACTGCGTCCCCAAGAGTTCGCCCGACTTCAAGGCGATCCGCCGCGATTTGAAGACTGCGCACGACCGGCTGCATGATGCGTTTCTCTCGTATCGGCAGTATCGCGGCATGCGCGAGGCCACCGCGCTGGCGTTGTTGCTTCCCCCGGACGCTGGGTTTCCTGGCGTCCTGTCGCGCTACGAACAAACGCAGAGCGGCGGCTACGCGCTCCGCGACCAAATCGATCTGATCCTGCGCGCCAAAAAGCAAGATGGTGCCGCCGTAGTGGATCTCCTGGTGAGCAGCGCTCCGCCGTTGCCGAAGCCACTCTGGTCGAAGCGCTACGACCCGTGGCCCGCCTGGCAGAAGGCTTGGAAGTCGGTCCAAGACGTCCTCGTCGAGCGGGACGGAACCACCGACAAAGCGCTCGCACGGGCCCGCGCGGCCCGAACGAGCGCGCAGAATCGGGTCTCCGACGCCGCCTGGGGTGCTTTGCAAGGGGCCAGCCCGGCTCGTCCGAGCAAGTAAGCTCATCCCCCCAAGCGCATGGTTCTCGGGATAGCGGTTGCGCTAAGTCCGCTAGCACCGGATGATTCCAGACGTCCATGGTACCGCACCAACGGCAGCAACCCACAGCGCGAGAGGCCGCACCAAAGAACGCGCGGCCGAGTCTGGATCTGTTGCGCGCGCGGACCAACGGCACGCGCGAAGTCGACGAGAGGCTGGCTCGGCAGCCGGAGCGCGCACTGGCGTTCTTGGCGCCTGGTTTCTTGCACAAGCTTGGGAACAGTGTGTTCTCCATGTCGTCGTCGTTCGAACTCCTGGAAGCCGGACGTTCCACGCGCGCCGCGTTTGTCAACGCGCGCACGCGGACCGAGCGGGCCCTCGAAGTGATCCACGACATCTCGCAGGCGCTGCCCGCTCCGCACGACCGCAAGCCGGCCGTTCCGGTCGTGCCCTTGTCGAATGCCACGTGCGTGAGTAGCTGTGTTAACGCGCTCGCCGACTTGCTACCGGTGCGAGTCCACGTCGAGCGACACGTGGAGCCACAGATCTATGCCCAGGTTTCGCGTGGAGCCTTGCTCGTCGTGCTCGCGCGGACGATCGAACATCTCGAACGGCGCGGTCGCACGATCCCTGGCTGTGTGCACCTGCACTTGCTTCGCCGTACGTCGGAGGCCCCCGATCGCGTACACGCGAGCTTCCGAGAGGAGCCCGGGCACCTGCCGTTCGCCGAGGCCGAGCATCCGATCGACGACGGCTTGGTGGAGTATGCTCGGTGCCATGGCATCTCGGTCGCCACAGAGGCGCTCGATTCCGATGGTACGGCACGGGACGGTGTGCCCGCTGGCGCGCCAAGCGGTCAGCGGGAGATCACGCTCGCCCTGCCCTCATGGGAAGCCAACGGCCACTAGGCACACGCTACTTCGCTGAGCAGGGGGCCTGTATGGTGCGCCCTTCCGACCCGAAGTTCCAACAAGAGGCCAGCCGGTAGATGATGACCGCCAACGAGATCATGGAGCGGATCCAGCGCGCCATTCCAAATGCAGAGGTCGATGTGATCGACACGATGGGGGACGCGCAGCATTGGCGCGTACTCGTTACGTCGGCCCAATTCGATGGGCTGAGTCTGATGGAGCAGCACAAGCTGGTGATGAGTTCTCTCCAGGACGAGATCGGCAAGCGCATGCACGCGGTCGAGATCAAGACGCTCCTGCCCGATACCCTCCAATAGAATAGGAACCAGCGTGGCTGGAACGCCAATCTGGCGACGAGCGTTGGAGCGTCCGTACGTGGCAGCAACCTTGCACGTCCGCTGGGTGCTGCTGCTAAAGGGCTATCTTGCTCACGTCCGCGCGCATGTGAGCGGCGGCGAGATCCCGGGTTTTGTCGTCGCCGACGTCGGGATCGAGTTCGGAATCGTCGCCGTCTTCCTGCTGCTGCTCCGGTTCTCCGGACGGTGGCTGGCCGCGGCGTGGATCTGCGCCACCGGAATCCTGGCCGGTCTCGGATTTGGTGTCTTGCTTCACAAGGGCAGCCCTCTCGACTGGTCGCAGTTGTTGTACACGGTCACGCGTTTCTCCGAGCTCGAGCCGATCCTGAAGAGCGAGTTCGGTCTCATCGACGCATGCAACCTGCTGTTCCCGTTGCTGCTGGCGCTGCTGGCGCTGTCCCGTCCCAAACCGGAGCGGAGACCCTCTTGGGCAACGATCTGGGCGTTCGCGGGGCTGGCGCTGCTGAGCGTCCCGCTGACGGGCTCCGGTGTTGGACGCCAGGCGTTTCGCGCCGGGATTCTACGACCGTTCCTCGCGCTCCGCGCCGAGCGTGCCGTGTCTGGCGCACGCGCCGCAACGATGCTACCTCCGCCGAGCGAGATGTTCGCGGACTGGCGCGAACGTCGTGCCGACGCGCCGCGCCCCAACTTCATCTTTATCCTGCTCGAGAGCGTCCGGGCATCCGCGACAACGCCCTATGCGCCGTTCTTGCCGACCACGCCGTTTCTCGCGCGCATGGCCAAGCAGGGGCTCTTGGTCGAGAACGCGCACTGCCTGATTCCACACACGAGCAAGTCGATCCTGACGATTTTTGCTGGGCATCCTCCAAAGCTGCGGCTCGAGACGCAAAAGACCTGGCAACTCCCCGCAGGAGGTCTCCCGGGCAAGCTCGCCGAGCTTGGCTATCGCAGCGCGTTCTTCGAGCCGGCGACCGAGCGTTTCGAAGAACGCCGACTCTTGATCGAGGGGCTTGGCTTCCAGGAGTACTACTCCGGTGAAGACATCGGCAAAGGATTCGAGAAGACGCACTACTTCGGGTTCGAGGATCGCTGTCTGATCGAGCCCGTGACGCAGTGGGTGGCCCAGACCCGCGACCGTCCGTTCGTTCTCGGCCTGATCAATCTCTCGACGCATCACGACTACGTGCTGCCCAAGAGCTGGAAGCCGAGGTCGTTCGACGTGAAGGCGCCGCCGCCCATTGCCGACCGCTTCCAGAACTATCTAAACTCCGTGCGCTACTACGACGACGTCCTCGAGCAAATCTTCACTCGGCTCGACCAGGGCGGCTACCTGAGCAACACGATCATCTTCTTCATCGGTGATCACGGCGAAGCGTTTGGCGAACACGGCCAGGACGGTCATCTGGATGTGATCTGGGAGGAAGCGCTGCGGATCCCGCTCATCATGGTCGGCCCCGAGCGCTACCTAGGCCATCCGCGCCGGATCCACGGGCCGCGGCAATCCTTGGATATCCTCCCGACCGTGGCCGACATCCTCGGAGTACCGAACCAGTGGCAGCAGACGTCGCCGGCGCGCGGGATGAGCCTGTTGTCTGCTGCCGCGCCGCGGCGCGAGATCTATGCCTCCTCGTGGTACCAGGGCGGGGACATGGCCCTGTTGCGCGGTGGCCGGAAGTTCACCTATTTCGCAGCGCAAGACCGACTATCGCTGTTTGACCTGGTCGCGGATCCAGGCGAGCGGCAGGACTTGGGAATGCAACTCTCCGCGACCAAACAGGCCGAGGTCCGCGACGCGATGCTTGGCTTTCGCGCGGGCATCAACGCATGGTATCGCGAGGCAGCCGCCGACGCCGTCCAACACAGCATCGTCGACGAGCTACCGCCCTACCAACGGTCGATGCGCGTCCGACTGGACAAGGTCCTCGAGCTGCGCGGCGTTCGCACTCCGCCGCGGTGCTACTCAAAAACCTGGTTCCCGCTGGAGCTAGGCTTTGCCGTTCGCGGTCCGGTGCTCGGCGACGCCACACTCGAACTGGTCGCGGTCGACGCCGCGGGCGAACATCCGGTCACCACGATCCCGCGGCTCGACCGGCTTCCGCCGGCTCAGTGGCCAGCTGGCAAGTCGGTCGTATTACGCCAGCGCGCTCGCGTCGAGTCGCCGAACTCCGGCCCCATGACGCTCCTGCTGCGCTTGCGCGACGCCAGTGGCCGTCTCGTTCGAGTCCAAGACGGCAAACGCGAACTCGGCGCCGCGACGCTCGGCCGCATCCTCGTGTTACCACGCTAGAAACGCGGCTCACCGCTCGATCTGACGGATCGCGTCCTCGATCGCTGCCCGCGTATTGGGATCGGATTCCGTCGCGCGCGCTTGCTGGAGGCGTGTCAGGACCTTCGGTCCCATGAGTCCGAGTGCGTAAACCACACCCTCGCGGAACTTGCTGACGCGTAGCAGGGCAAGGATATCGTCGAGCGCGCTGGGCCCGAACGCCGCCAAACTCAGCGCGGTGGAGTCTCGAGTCGCGGGCGTGGCAAGCCCCGGAGCGAGTTCGAGCACCTTGGCCCGCCAAGACTCGGTCCGCGAGCGCCACATGAGCGGGACGGCGAAGCGACGGACATCGTCGGTTGTGTGATTGAGCGCATCGAGGAGCGCGGGCATGTAGGCACGGGGCAGCCGTGCGAGGCCCTCGGCGACCGCCGGTCGCATCGCGGTGTCGGCTGCGAGTTGAACGAGGCCATGCGCTGCCGATGGACCGAGTTCGAGCAGTCCACGGATCGCCAGGCGTTGGGTCGTCGCGTCGTCGGACCGCACGATGCGCACGACATTGGCGAGGATCGGCTCACCGAGACTGCGCAGCGCCTCCCGTGCATAGGGCTCCAGCGAGGGCTTGCCGAGCGCCGCAATCAGCGCCGGCACGGCCTCGGTGCCTCTGCGCCCGAGCGCGGCAATCGCGGCGTAGCGAAGCTGAGGATCCGCCAACAACGCCACGACATCCTCGAGCAGGTCCGGCGGTAGACGCTGGAGTTGGACGACCCGGCCCAGTGCAGCGCGGCGAACCGACTGATCCGGATTGCCTAGATCCTCCCGCACGGTGGCCACCGGGTCCGAACACGATGCCAGAGTGACGAGGGCGACTCCGGCGAGCAAGAACGAGCGTGGATGACTGCGCACGGCGCCATCTTCGCCTCTTGGCGCGTCGGCGTCTATCATGCGCCGACTTTGCTCCTCCCAACGACTCTCCACTTCGCGGCCTTCGCTGTCCTCCTGATGCCCGGCAGTCAAGGCTCGCCGACCCACGGCGCGCGGATCCAGATCGAGCACCTCCCTGGCTCCGCGACGACCGATGGCCCGCGGCTCGAACTGGTCCGAGGCGCCAACCGCGAGCCTGTGGAACTCCGCTTCCGCAATGTCCCCGACGGGACGGCCACGTTGATTTACGTGAGCGTGCGCCGCACGGACTTGCGACTTGGGTTTGCACGCGGCCGCTTGCGGGCAGATCCCGCCGTTCCCGGCGCAACCGCGATTCCCGTCCCCGGCGGAATGCCCCTGCACGAGATGAGCGGAACCCTCGAGAATCGCCCGCTCGTCCTGCAGGGGGTCGTCGTTGGCCCGGCGGGGATTGTCCTCTGCGACGCGTTCGAGTTCCGAGTCTTGGCTCCGACCACGACGCAGCGCGTAGCAGGTCGGCGGCGCTTTCCTCGATTCGAACCGACCGGACACGTTGCCACGATTGCGCACAAAGCCAGCGGCGTCGGCGCCCCGGAGAACACGCTGGCGGGCATCGATGCGGCGTTCCGCGCGGGCAGCACGCATGTGGAGGTCGACATTCGCATCTCCAAGGATGGCCATCCGGTGCTCATGCACGATTGGACCGTCGACCGGACGACGAACGGCCGCGGATTCGTCGCCCGGCACACGCTCGCCGAACTCAGCAAGCTCGATGCCGGAGCCGGTGAACCTGTTCCCACCCTCACCGCGGCCATCGCGGCAGCCGCGGGTCGTGGTCGTTTGCTACTCGACGTCAAGGAGAGCCACGCGCCCGCGGCCATTGCCCGCGCAATCAAGCAGATCGCTTCGCCGGGTGACAAGATCTGGATTTATGTGCACACGAGCCGCGCCGCGCTGCGCACCTATCAAGACACACTGCCCAACGTGCCCAAGGTGTTCGGCAGCGTGCCACGAGCGTACGATGCCGCAAGCCTCGAAGAACTCGCTGCGTTCGGCGTCGTCGGCTTCGACATCCAGTGGGGTGAGATTCCGGCGGCGTTCGTTCAGGCCGCGCACAAGGTCGGACTGTTCGTCTTCGCCTATACGATCAACGACCCAGAGCAGATGCGCGGGGCGATCCAGCTCGGCATCGACGGCATGGAAACCGACCGCCTAGCCGTGCTCCGCGCCTTGCTCGACGATGACGGCAAAGGCCCGCGCACCGGCCTCTGGATCGGGCTTGGAATCATCCTGGGTGTGACAACGCTCGTGATCGTCGTGACGCGCCGCAGAGACTAGTGGTGCGCACCGGCTTTCTTGGACTCGGTCTTGCGACGCCCCACGTCATAGAGCGATCGAATCTCACCAGGTAGCCCGACGCGCTGCACGACGACACGCGACACGCGGCCGGTATAGCTCCCCTTGGCCTCAACGACGAACGGGCTGCCCGGGAGCAAACGGTAGAGCAGGCCAAGCACCGCGACGATCAAGCCTACGGCAGTCGCGAATCCGAGCAGGCCGCCGCCGACGTGGTTGAAGAAGCTGAGTTCGAGCTTCCGGACAAACCGATCGAGCAGGATCGTGAGCAGGCTCAGCGTGATCAGGACCGCGATGAAGATCGAAAAGTAAGCAATGTAGTAGCTCGGTCGCCCCTGGATGCCGGAGATGTGCTTGGCAAGAAAGTCGGCGACATCATGACCAAAGACACCGGCAAGAACATAGGCCAGCACGAGGCTGACGAGACGGCTGGCTTGCCACAGGAAGCCCCGGAACAGGCCCATGACCAGGAAATAGACGACGATGGCCAAGCTGGTCCAGTCGATCCAGGTCATGTGTTGGAGGATCTCGTCCATCTGTGTCTGTCTCCGAACCGGTTGGCGAGTGCAGCGTGCTGCACCCAAGAATACCCCGGCCGGAAGCAAGTCGGATGTTCTCGTCGTGTGATTCACACCGCTAGCGGAGATACCATGGACACCCGTGATGACGACGAAATTCGACGAAACGCGTGCTGGATTCCACGCCGCCTTGGTGGCGTTGAGCGAATTCGTGCGGCTAGACCGAGTCCTGGGCGCCCAGATCCCAGAGGGCAAGGAGACCTTCTTCGGCGAGCAACAGGGCGAGGCGGCCCGTGCAGATCCTGCCGCGGCGGAGCGGTTCCTCGAGTGGTTTGGACTGGCGCGGCGCGTCGATGGGGCTGGCGGCCCACCGATGCAAGTGTTCCTGAGCGCCGGATGTCCCGGCCTGGAGCCTGCGTTACGACCGTATGCCGAGGGCCTCGCCGAATCGCGCGTGAGTGTGTTTGCGGTGCGAGACGAGGATGACACGACGATCGAACTCGAGGACGCGATCACGCACGAGTTCCTCCGGGTGCTCTTACCGCGGGCGGTCCGGGGCTCGGCCGTTGGCTCGACGCTCGTCGGACGCGTTGCACCAACCGAAGGCGATCTGTGGTTCGCAACCGCAGCCTGCGAAACATTTCGTGGAACGGCGCTGTTTGAGGCCTACGAGGCCGAGGCGGCGCGCCACGAGTTGGAGCGACCCGACACGCAGCCGGCGCTCGATCCACTCGAACTGGAGAAGCTGCTGCGCGCCAGCGTCGCAGCCGGTCAGGACACGGTCGAGTCCGTCGAACAGGAACTCGCGGAGCTGTTGGCTCGAGGTCCAACCAACCTTCCAAGCGTTGCCGACATTTCCTATGCGCTCTCGGCGACACCACGTCCCGGCGCCGTGCTCGGCCCTCTGCTCGAGCAGATCGCATTCGAGAGTGAAGTCGAAATCGAACGAGCTCAGCGGCTCCTTCTGCGCCTTTGGAACGTGCACCACGCAGCCGGCGCCGAGGGACGCGCCAGTCTCCCAAGTCGCGGCACAACCGAAGCGACGGGCCGCGAGGCGTCGCCCGAAGTTTCGTCCGAGCCGACTGTCTCGATCCCGCCTGCAGAACTCGGCAAGCGGATCGTCGACGAACTGGAGCAAGGGTTGGCGAGCGGGGAAAACCTCGAGACTCTGTTCGGGCGGCTCGAGGCCATGACGGACACGTCTCTCGCGCTCGACGGTGCATCCGACGCCGTCTCCGATGCAACGCCCGAGGAACTGCGGTGGCACGTCGAGGATGAGGGCAATGTCGGCGCGTTCATCCAGGAGTTCATCTGGGATCGGGGCCGCGGCCGCCCGGCACAACCCGCGGCGGTGGATGTCGCGGCGATCGAGGATCTGGGCGCGTGGCTCCAAGCGCACGGCCATCGGGACATCGAAGCGGTGCGCGAGGCAGACGTGGCGGCCGCCCTCGTCCGCTGGTGGGCCGAGGGAAAGAGCGATGCTTGCCTGGACGCGACCCGTGCGTTCGCCGACTTCTGCTCGTGGCTGCAAGCAACCCACGAACTCGAACCGCGCTTCGATGCCAGCGCGTTCGACCGCGGCCTGCGTGCCGAGCAGAATCGGGCCGCCAACCTGGAGTCAGCGCTAACCGAACCAACTCCGGCCATCGGGAGCGTGCGGTCCTGGCGTGTGACGCAGCTGGAGGCGGCCGGCTGGCGCCTGGAGAGTGGCCACCGAACCCTCCACGTCCGCAGCGACCACGCACTGCAGGTCGGTGACCTCGTGATGGGGGAGGCCGGCGACGATGCGTTCCGAGAGGGCTGCCGCGTTCTCCCTGCGGTACTCGCCAACGCACTGTCAGAGACCGGCGAGGCCGACTGAACGTTCGCATCGGTTCCTCGCGAGCGCACGCGACTGCAGCCCGATCGATCGCCGATCACTTCCCAGGAACCATCGATTCTGATGGAAGGGAAAGCACCACCATGCCCTGGGAAAGCTCACTGGACCGACTGATTCTCCGGCAGATTCACCTCGCGGAGGACGGACAAGTTCGCGACGACCAGGTCCAGTCGCTCGTCCGCGAGTTGATCGGGATCGGTCCGCAACGACAGAAGTCCTGGTTCCACTCGGGCTACGCCCGCACCGTGCTCGGGATCGAGCTTCCAGAACCTACGGGGTCCGCAGCGACACGGCGGTGGTTCGAGTTCGGTCGGCTCAAGGGCCACCTGCGGCGTTCCGAGCCGGGCTTCCTCTCCGATGTGACCGAAGACAACGCGCTCCTCCTCGACCTCTTGGTCGAACCGGCCATCGCTGCCCAGGTGCTGCCAACGATCATGCGCAGCTACTTTCACGAGGGCCAGTTCGAGAAGGCCGTCTGCGCACTGGAGATGCTGGACGCTCGGCTCGGGCAGGAATCCAGCGACGCCGAGTCGGCGCGCGAGTCGGCGCTGCTCGTGGATG
This sequence comes from uncultured Phycisphaerales bacterium, assembly GCA_964434515.1. Taxonomy (GTDB): domain Bacteria; phylum Planctomycetota; class UBA1135; order UBA1135; genus CAYSWE01. The sequence continues at coordinate 24,155 of CAYSWE010000005.1, forward strand.
CGGCGCTGATCGACCTACTGGCTCGCATCGAGCGTGGCCACGTGCCCCCGGAGTCGGAGGGCGCGGTGCGTCGTGCGCTGCAGCGCGCCATGCGGATGCAGCGCTTCGAGCAGTTGGGTGGCGGCGACCAGGCCCGCTTCTGGCGGGCCATGGCCGAGAGTCACCTCGCGGCGGGGGAGTGGCAGGCGGCGCGTACCGCGCTCGACGCGGCGCGCGAACGCAGCGCGGCCGGGAGCCGTGTGCACCGCAGCGTGCACCTGCTCCTGGCCCTCACTGAGCTCCATGTCCTCGATCTCGGGCAGCTCCGCCCGGAAGCGGACCGACCCGGTCGCGACGAGGCGCTCGCGTGGCTCGACTGTGCCGCGGTGGGCAAGGAGCCCATGGCGGAAGCACTGCATGCCCGTGGGCTACTGCGCTACGAGGTCGCCGACTACGTCCGCGCCGCCGAGGACTTCGACCGCGCCGTTCGACTGCTGCGCGAAGAGCCTGGTCGCAACGACACGCTGTTCGCACATGCCAGTTTCTTCCTCGCCGCAAGCCTGCTGGCTGGTGGCGTGCGCGAAGAGTATCGTCGCGCAGCGAGGCTCATCGACGAGAGCGTGGAGCGCGTAGAACCGGACTTGCACAGCTTCTACGCCGTCTACGACGCGCTGCGCACCACGGACCAACGTGTCGCCCTGACGTTTCTGGATCACGTAGATCTCGGCCGCGGGACGTCGGCCGAAAACCTTCTGCTCGTGGGCTTGGAGTATCAGGCGATCGGCGAGCCGGCCCGCGCGCTTCGGGCGGCGGAACGCGTCCTCGCGCTCGCGACGGACCTGGACCAGCGCCTCGAGGCCATCAAGGTCAAGCTCTCGGCCCACAACATGCTTGGGCAGCCCGACGCCGCTCGCAGCGACTACTTCGAGATCCGCGAACTTCTGATGCATCGCGGTGCGTTCGACGAACTGGAGAAGACGCTGCTCGACGAGGCGCTCGTGGGCCAGGCCTTGGACCACCTGGAAATCAAGTCGGAGTTGGTCGAGCTCTATGAGGAGATGGAAGGTCGCGACTTCGAAGCG
>CAYSWE010000006.1:0-24703 GCA_964434515.1 uncultured Phycisphaerales bacterium
CGAATCGCTTCGTGGTGGCGGACCGGCGGACCTTCGCGAGTGCGTCTTGCTGTTGGCTGCCGACATGATCGTTCTCTCGGGGATCGCGGCGGACGCGGAGGCCGCGCGCGTGATCGCGTCCGCTGCCTTGGACGACGGGCGCGCGCTGCGCACGTTTCGCTCGATCGTCGCCGGCCAAGGCGGCGATCCGCGCGTCGTCGATGATCCTGGTGCGGTGCTCGAGGCCGCGCCGGTCGTGCGCATGGTCGAGGCGGCCGACGAGGGCTACGTCACCGATCTGGACCCGTATGGCATTGCCCTCGTGGCGCTCGAACTCGGTGCGGGACGTCGCGTCGCGACCGACGCGGTCGACCACGCAGTGGGTGTCGTTTGCTGCAAGAAGCGTGGCGATCGGGTCGTCCGCGGCGAGCCGATGTTCGAGGTTCACGCTCGATCCGATCCAGCCGCGGCGGTGGCGGCGCAAGCGTTGGGTGCCACCCTGCGCGTCGAGGCCGAGCCGCCGGAACCGCGACCTTTCTTGATCGACACCATGACTGCGTAGTGGTGTGATTCAGTCGTTCGCTTTCGAGTTGCGCTCGTGTGCGGACGCCATTTCAAGCACGCACGGACGGACATTTGCTCAAGCTTCAATCGATCGCGGGCCTCTTCGTCTTCATCGGGATCTGTTGGGCGGTGTCGTCCGCCAGGCGCAAGATCGCCTGGCGAACGGTTGTCGTCGGCCTGACGCTCCAGGTCGTGCTGGGGCTAGTGTTCCTCAAGTGGGACCACGGCAGGCTGTTTCTCCAGTCGGTCAGCCACGGTGTCGCGTCATTCCTCGAGCTGTCGACCACGGGCAGCGAGTTCATGTTCGGTTTGCTCGGCGATCGAGCAACGGCCGCCAAGCTCTTCGCCGACTTTCCACCAGGTGTCGCCAAGGGCGGCTTCATCATGGCCTTCCAGGTGTTGCCGACGATCATCTTCTTTTCGGCATTCATGGCGGTGATCTACCACCTGGGTGTCATGAAATGGGTCGTGCGCGGGATCGCCTGGGTGATGGTACGGCTGATGGGCACGTCGGGGTCCGAGTCGCTCTCCGTCGCGTCGAACATTTTCGTTGGGCAGACCGAAGCTCCCTTGCTCGTTCGTCCGTTCTTGACCGGCATGACCAAGTCCGAACTCATGGCCGTCATGACGGGCGGGTTTGCGACCATTGCCGGCGGCGTGTTTGCGCTCTACGTCGGCTTCGGCGTGGATGCTGGCCACTTGATGATTGCCAGCGTCATGTCGGCACCGGCGGCGCTCGTGGTCGCCAAGCTTCTCGTTCCCGAGACCGAAGAGAGCGAGACCATGGGCGAGGTCAAGGCGCGCATGGACAAGACCGCGTCCAATGTCGTCGAGGCCGCCGCGAACGGTACGACAGACGGGCTCAAGCTCGCGCTCAATGTCGGCGCCATGCTGATCGCCTTTCTCGGGTTGATCGCGGTCGTTGACTGGCTACTCGCGGCCGGGTCGAGCTTGTTCACGGAGAACGCGGCTCACTACCTTTCCCTGCAGAAGATCTTTGGTGTGCTGTTTGCGCCCTTTGCGTTTTTCCTCGGCATCGGACCCGGTGACGTTGGCCAAGTCGGTCAGTTGCTCGGGTACAAGATCGCGGTCAACGAGCTGGTCGCCTACCAGCAACTGGCGGCGATGAAGCCGGAGTTGTCGGCGCGGTCGGCGACGATTGCGACCTACGCGCTGTGTGGTTTTGCGAACTTCTCGTCGATCGCGATTCAGATCGGCGGAATCTCGGCGCTCGCTCCTGGACGCAAGTCGGATCTTGCCAAACTCGGCGTGCGTGCCATGTTTGGTGGCGCGATCGCGAGCTGGATGACGGCGTGTGTCGCTGGAGCTCTGATCTGACGGGAGGTGGACAGTGTCGATGGATGGAATGCGTTCCGACTGGAGCATCGAGACCGAGGTCGAGTACCTGCGTCGTGCGCAGTACCGGCTCGAGGTGGCGGGGATCGAGCCCGCCGACATCGGCCTGGTGCTTGGTAGCGGGTTGCGCGATTTTGCGGACACGCTCAAGAGCAAGCTTGTCATTCCGTTCAACGAGATCCACGAATTTCCCAAGCCGCGCGTGGCCGGGCATGGTGGAGAGCTCGTCCAGGGGCGTGTCGGAGGTGCGCTCGTGCATTGCCTTTCCGGGCGCGTGCACCTCTATGAGGGCTACCATCCGTGGGAGGTCGTGCGCGCGGTTCGCACGCTCGCGCTGCTTGGGACCAACACCTTCGTCCTCACCAATGCTGCCGGTGGGATTCGCGAGGATCTGACGCCGGGCACGATCATGCTGATTCGGGATCACCTGAATCTGACGGCGCAGAATGTCCTGCGCGGCGATCACCACGGCTGCCTCGGGCCGCGGTTTCCGCCAATGAGTCACGTCTACAGCAGCCGAGCTCGCACGGTGATCCAAAAGGCCGCCGGCAAGCACCCACTGCTGGAGGGTGTGTACGCGCAGATGAGCGGCCCGAGCTATGAGACGCCCGCCGAGATCCACATGGTCGAGGTGCTCGGTGGTGATGCCGTGGGGATGTCGACGGTCCCGGAGGCCATTGCGCTTAGAGCCATGGGGTGCACGGTCGCGGGGGTTTCGTTGATCACGAACTACGCTGCTGGGCTGACCCGCAGCGCGCCGAGCCATCAGGAGGTCGTCGAGGAGGGCAAGCGAGCCAAGGCAAAGCTATCTCGGCTACTCACTCGGGCGATTCCTGGTTTGGCGCACCTTCGGGCGCGCTCGAGTCGCCGCGCTCGCCGAGACTGACGGTTGTGTCGCGGCCGGCGAGTAGCTCGCGGGCGAGTGGCACGGAGAGCCACAGCATCAGTAGGATGCCGGCGATGATCAGCGCCGAGCGGCGCCAGTCGCCTTGCAGAGCCGTCCCCGACAAGCTCACATAGAGGAAGGTCCCCGGGATGATGCCGAGGAATGTTCCGACGCAGAAGGCCCAGGCGCGTAAGGTCGTAAAGCCGAGACCGTAGTTGAGCGCATCGAAGGGCAGGAGCAGGTTCGAGCGCAGTGCCAGCACGGCGCGGGCGCCGCGCCGCTCAAGCAGGCTGCCGAGGCGATAGCCGACGCCGGAGTCCAGGCTGCGTCCCAACGACGGCGCAATACGGCGCAGCATTCCGGAGAGCGCGCGGCTGAAGCCGTAGCGCGCTGTGAGGAAGGCGAGCAGCCCGCCGATCGTTTCGCCAAGAACCTTGAGCGCCGTGCCTTGCCAGACGCCGAAGAGCTCTGCAGCGACCGGAGCCAACGCGAGCGCCGGAAACAGCGTGAATGGCCGCAAGCACAGGAGGAGCAGAAACGCCGCCGGCGCGAGTGCCCCGGTGTTGGCCACCCACGCGCGCAGCGCCTCACGGTCGTACACGAAACCGAGGATTCCGGTGAAGTGCAGCACCAGCAACAACGCCGCGAACGCGAGCGTCGTGAGGAGCGGTGGCAGGAGCAAGCGTCGCATGTGGCCAGGCAGCCTAGTCGTGTATCGCAGAAGTTCAGCACATATCTTTCGAGCTCTGTCTGGCAGAGACCATTCAACGGAAGCGGTCCCTGTGTTCTGCTAGTGGTATGGCGAATGCCGTAGAGATCCGTCCGTGGCAGCCAGGCGACGAGTCGTCCATCGTCGCTGGCTGGAATCGAATCTTTCCCGCGCAGGACGGTTTGCGTCCGCGTGACCTTGCCTACTGGCAATGGCAGTTTCGCGACAACCCATCGGGGCCGACCGAGGTTGCCGTCGCGGTGGCCGACGGACGGGTCGTCGGCCAGTACGCGTGCGTGCCGCAGCGGGCCGTCGACGAGGGCATGCCGATGACCATCGGGTTGATCGCCGACGCTTTCGTGTTGCCCGAGTTTCGTCGCGCCGGCGGACGTCCGGGTCTCATCATCCATCTGGCTCGGGCGCTGCACGGGTTTTATTGCGGCGCGCAGGCGTCGCGGCGCGCGCCAGGTCACAGTCTGCTCTATGGTTATCCGTTTCCGATCTGGCGCATCGCGCAGCGCTACCTGGGATCGGAGATGGTGCGCGACATGGATGTGCTGTTCCGCGAAGTTGCGACGCCGGGCTATGCCTCGAACGAGGCGCCGGCCGAGGTCGTGGTCGAAGCCGCGCCCAGCGCCGGCCAGGCGGCAAACGAGCTCTGGGCGGCCTGCTCGGCCGAGGTTCGGTTTGGGATCGTCCGCGATCAGGCTTACCTCGACTGGCGCTTTGGTGCCCACCCCGAACGGGACTATACGTTCTTCTTGGCGCGAGATGCCGGGTCCGGCGTGCCGCGCGGCCTCGCCGTCTATTCCTGTGGTCGCTACGTCGTCGATGCGGGGATTCTCTGTGACTGGCTCGTCCCCGTGGCCGATGAGGCCGCCGAGCTTGCGTTGCTGGCTGCGCTCGAGGAGCGCACGCGTGCCGACGCGCGGCCGGTGCTTCTCGCCGTCCTGCCGCAGCCGGATCCTAGGTTTCTGCGCTGGCAGCGGCGCGGTTTCTTGGTCGGTCCGCCGAGCCACTTTCTCGTCATGAACACGTTTAGGCACCACGTGCGTCACCTGCGTGACCGCTGGTTCTACACACTGGGCGACTCGGATCTCGTGTGAGGTTGAGGTGGCGACGCCTCCCGGCCGATACTTGTTTGGGCATGAAAGCGACAACGCAGATCGAGTTCCGCGGCTACGAGCCCGGTGACGAGGCGGCGATCCTCGCGACGTTCAACCTCACCTTCCGCGAAGTGTGCGGCGAGGGCTACCAGGATCGGACGCTCGAGCAGTGGCGCTGGGAGTTTGAGAACAACCCGGCGGGGCGGCGGATCTTGCTTGGCATGGCCGAGGATGGCCGGGTTGCGTGCCAGTATGCAGGCGTACCCATCCGCGTGTGGGCCAGCGCCGACGGCGGGCGCGAGCTGTCGTTCTTCCACGCCGTCGACTCGATGGTGCACCCGGATTTTCGCAAGGGTCTGCGCAAGCGCTCGCTGTTCATCGACGTGGCCGAACTCTTCTTCGAGCGCTACGGCGGCAAGGACGACCACCTCGGTTTTGGTTACCCGGTGCGTCCGGCGTGGCGCATCGGGGAACGTTACCTCGGCTATCGACTGATCCGCAACCTTGACTTCTTGCGGCGGCCTTGTGGTGGGCCACTCGAAGACCTTCCGATTCGCGTGGAGCGCGTCGATCGTTTCTCGGCCGATGTCGATGCCCTGTTCGAACGACTGCGTGATCGCTTCGAATGCATCACCATCAAGGACTCGACCTATCTCAACTGGCGCTATGCCGACTGTCCGAACCACGCATACCTCCTGTTGCAGGCGATGCGCGGTGGGCTGCTGGCCGGCATCGCCGTCGTGCGCTCCGAGGGTGGACTCGCCCCCAACTCGGCGACGATTGGTGATCTGCTGGTCGACCCGGTCGATGGCGAGGCCTTGCATGCGCTGATCTCGTGGGCCGATCGCTTCGCCGGTGACATGGGCTGTCGGCACCTGATGACGGTGGAGAATCCACAGCTCCCGATCGGCCAGGCTTACGAACGACTCGGCTTCGAGCGCGAGCCATCAGCGGAATGGCTCGAACGCAAACTTGGTTCGCGCGACTGGACCAGCGGTTTGAGCCAGGAGTGGCTCGCAGCGCACTGGTCGTACGCGCTCGGCGACTCGGATTTGTTCTAGGGCGAACTCACAGCCGAGACACTCCCATCTGCGCGTAGCACGCGCCGGCGAACCTGCTACAACGAGCCCATGCCGCACCGCGCTCGTACCTCGTCCCCCTGGCGCTGGATCCCATCGCTCTACTTCGCCGAGGGGATTCCCTATGTCGTCGTGATGACCGTGGCGGTCGTGCTCTACAAGCGCATGGGCGTCTCCAACACCGACATCGCACTCTTCACCAGCTGGCTCTACCTCCCTTGGGTGATCAAGCCGTTCTGGAGTCCGTTCGTCGATCTCCTGCGCACCAAGCGTTTTTGGATCCTGGCGACGCAGTTGTTGATCGGGGCTGGTCTCGCTGGCGTCGCGCTGACGATCCCGCTGCCAGGTTTCTTTCGGTGGACGCTGGCGGTTTTTTGGTTGCTGGCGTTCAGCTCGGCGACGCACGACATTGCCGCCGACGGCTTCTACATGCTTGGTCTTACCGAGCAGCAGCAGTCGTTCTTCGTCGGCATTCGCAGCACCTTCTACCGCATCGCAATGATTGCCGGCCAGGGGCTGCTCATCATGCTCGCGGGCGCGCTCGAGCGCGGCAGTGGCCTCGATGCCGCAAGCTTTACCGTGCAAGCGCGCAGGGCCGCCAGCCAGGTTGCTTTCGAGGATCCCAGCGCGTGGCGTCCGGCTCTCGAAGGCGAGAAGGTCCTCCTCGACAAGTCGACCCTGGCGATCCCGCTCGGTCGCGTCCCGGGGGTGGACAGCGCAGCGCTCGGTGCGCGCGTTCGGGCCTGGAACGAAGCGCATGGCTTCGTGACCGGGAAGGCGGCCGGCAGTCAGAAGGCCGCGCGCGAGGCGGGGTTCTGGACGCGCCGCGTATCCAAGCCACTCGGTGATTGGATACGAACGACGTTCGGCGAGGCGCGTGCTCCGGCCGGGACCGTGCAGCGCGGGGCCGTTGCCGTGTTTGCGCTGCGTGTCAGCAAGGCGCCGGAGCCGGGCCAGAGTTCGGTGGTTGCGATCGAGCGGAAGACCGGCGACAAGAGCTTCGCGTTGATCAGCGGGGACGCTTTGCGTTTCACCAGCGAGAACGCCGGCCAAGCGGCCCTCGTCGCGGTGCAGCTCGATCCGCGGCTCAAGGTCGAGGCGCAGGCGCGCTTCGAAGCTCGCGCCGGCAACATTCCGTTCGCTTGGTCGCTCACGTTCTTTGTGTTGGCCGGTCTCTTTCTTGCGCTGTTCCTGTGGCATCGCTATGCGATCCCGAAGGTCGCGGCGGATCACCCAGTCGCACGGGATACGGGTAAGGGCCTCTTGGATGAGTTTCTCGGGACGTTCGCGAGCTTCTTCAGGAAGCCGGACATCCTCATGGTCGTGGCCTTCCTACTGCTTTATCGCTTGGGGGAAGCCCAGCTGGTCAAACTGGCCGCACCGTTCCTTCTCGACAGTCGCGACGCCGGCGGGCTCAGTCTGTCGACCGGGCAGGTGGGCTTTGCCTACGGCACGATCGGCGTGCTAGCGCTCACGATCGGTGGAATCCTCGGCGGCATCGCGGTGGCGCGCCACGGCCTCGCTCGCTGGTTGCTTCCCATGGTCGTCGCGATCAACCTGCCCAACGCCGTCTACATCTATCTCGCAGCCACGCAACCGGAGTCCTTCGCGATCGTCAACGCGTGCATCGCTGTGGAACAGTTCGGCTATGGCTTCGGCTTCACCGCCTACATGATGTACATGATCCTCGCGGCGCAAGGCCCACAGAAGACCGCGCACTTCGCGATCACGACCGGTCTCATGGCGCTCGGCATGATGATCCCCGGCATGTTCAGCGGCTGGCTGCAGGAGGCCCTCGGCTACCAACGCTTCTTCATCTGGGTCATGATCGCAACGATCCCCGGCTTCCTCGTGGCAGCCTTCCTCAAGATCGACCCCGAGTTTGGTAGAAGAAACGTGTCGTAGTCATTTCTTCGGCCCAAAATTGCCGACTTGGCCGTCGCGCGGTTGTTCATCCTCGCATCCAGACGCACAGATCTGCGACCAGCGGCAGGTGGTCCGAGGCGCGGCGCGCGATGCGAAGCCTGGAGCGCCAGGCACGTTCGATGGTGGCGTCGCCGCGCACGTAGATGGAATCGAGGGCGCGCACGGGGGCCACCGCTGGGAACGTGCGAATCCTCGGCGAGGTGCCTCGGAAGCCGCGCGGGACGAGGTGCTTTTCGCCGAGCGTGCCCCACACGTCGTTGAAGTCGCCGGCGACGATGACGGGTGTGTCGGAGTGCAGGCGCGACAAGCGGGTTTGCTCCAGCAGGTGTAGGAGTTGGACGTCGCGCTCGCGGCCGGAGAGGCCCAGATGCAGGCTGAACGCGTGCAGTGTCCGGTCCGCACCGTCGGGCCTACGAACGTGGATGCGCGCATGGAGCGCGCTGCGCGCTTTCTTGCCGGGCCGCGTGAGGTCGATGTTTTCGACGTCGCTCACCGGCCACCGCGAGAGGATGGCATTGCCGTATTCGTGGCCGCGACGAAACCGGTGGTTTGCGAACCATGCGATGTGCGGCATCTCGAGTGCTTCGGCGAGTTGATCCACCTGACGCACATCACGCGCGTGCTTCATGCCGCTTGCGACTTCCTGCAGGAACGCGATGTCGCTCTCGTGGTGATCGATGGTCTGGATGATGCGCTCGGGACGACACCTTCGGTCGAGCCCGCCGATGCACTTGTGGATGTTGTAGCTCAGAACACGCAGGCGCACTCGACATCATCCTCCCATGGTCCTCCCTCGAACGTTAGGGCCGCCGATGCAGTTTCCGTCGCACGCGAAAGAACACAAGTGCGATTCGGCGGTAGAGGCGCGAGCGCCGCTTGAGCCACTGGTGCGTTCTGTGCTTGAGCGGATGCTCGATCAGGCTCAGACCGAGGACGATGAAAACCCAACCCTGCAGAATGGGTATGAAGCCACCGATGATGCCTAGCAAGACGAGGAGCAGTCCCGCGATGTTGCGCATCCAGCGCTGGATCGTACGTTTCATCCTCGTCCAGGCTCGGCGCTCACAAGACCGGTGAGAACAACCGGAAGACGCCGTCGATCACCCTGCCGACGCGGCCGTCCCGCAGATCCTCGGGCCCGATACGCCGCCCGGCGGAGGAACGCTCGTCGAACATTCGCAGCGCGGTCGCGCATACGTTAGGTTCGATGAGAAGGCAGCCGAGTTCGAAGTTGAGCTCGAAGCTGCGCATGTCGAGGTTGGAGCTACCAAGGTAAAGCGTCTTGCCGTCGACGATGAACATCTTGGCATGATTGTAGTCACGGCGCGTCTCGATGACCTCGACGCCAAACCGCAGTAGCCGTTCGTAGTGGGAGCGCGCGACGCGATAGAGCACGAAGTTCCCGGCGTGACCTCCGTTGGTGTGCAGGCGGATTCGCACGCCACGCAGCGCCGCCGTCTCTAGCGCGAAGCAGATGGTTGGGTGGGGCACGAAGTAGGGCGAGCTGATCTCGATCGTCTTGCGCGCGCGGCTGACCATCTCGTTGAGCACATGTCGTAACACGTTCCGCTCGCGGTCCGGGCCGTTGGCGACCGTTCCGACCCAGGCCGGGCCGACCGGACCCGGGTCCGGGAAGTAGGCGCCGCCGAGTTCCTCTTCGGAGGCGTTGAGCCAGTCCTCGGCGAAGACCGCATGCATCGGGCCGACGCCCGGGCCGCAGACTCGGACCATGGCATCGAGCCACGACGCGTCTTCGCCGAACTTGTCGCTCTGATACTCCAACCCGACGTTGCGTCCACCGACGAAGGCCGTGTCCCCGTCGATCACGGCGAGCTTGCGATGGTTGCGCAGGTTGATCGTGAATGGACGGCGTCGCCAGAGCAGTGGGAGGTAGGGGACCGCCTTGCCACCGGCCTGGGTCAGCGCGCGCAGGTGGCGACGTTTCAAAGACCAGCTTCCGATGTGGTCGTAGAGCAAGCGAACCTCGACGCCGCGTCGCGCCGCGTCGGTGAGTTCCCGGAGGACTCGTTCTCCCGTTCCGTCCGGTCGCAGGATGTAGATCTCGATGTGTACGAACTTCGTCGCCGTGCGAATCGCCTGCTCGAGTGCGCCGAAGAACTGTTCGCCAGTTTCCAGGATGGTGACGGCGTTGCCGCCGGAGCACGAGTTGGGGGCGATATGGGCCAGAAACGACGCGATCGGATGCCTCGCAAGCTCGACCTTGTCACTGGCGACGCGCGCAGGCGTGAACCCCGAGAGCCGCGCCGTGCGCTGTCGTAGGCGTCTCAGACGAATGCGCCGTGGCAGGAGGTAGTAGAGCAATAGGCCGATGAACGGCGCCGCAATGATGAGCGTGACCCAGAGCAGCGTGACGGCCGGAGCATTCCGCGTCGTCAGGATTTTGGCGACGAAAACGATCGAGATCGCAACCCCGAGGAAGTAGACGGCCAAGCCCAGCGCGGTGTTCGCGTTCCACGACCACGCGAACATTCCCGATACGGACACTCCCCATGAGGACACTGTGTTCACCGGCTACTTGGTCCCGCTGAACGCCCGAAGAAAGCGGAACACGAAGCGGGTACTCGGGAATCCGCGTCCGTCGAAGTCCGGTAGCATGCCGTCGCGCAGCCTGAACGAAGACAGGTGGGTTAGAAGTTCGGGTCGGTTCGTGATGACGTGCATCGGCACATCGTGCAGCCTACCGGGTCGGTCCGTGTAGCGTAACGGTGGCTGGTGATCTCCCAGAATCCAGACTAGGGATGGCCGCTTGAGCTGGCAGGCGAAGCCGACCGCCGTGCGCAGGCCGTAGTGGATCGTCGCCAGGTAGGCCGCCTCGACCTGTGGACTCTTGGTGTAGTTCATCCACGTGATGGGGTAGCGCTTGCGCGGTGGTCCGGCGTAGGCACCCGGTTGCCCGGCACGGCTCCAATCCGTGAAGTAGGGCGGAACCATCGCGAAGGGGGAATGGCTCGTCACCGACACGAAGTGCACGAACAGCGGCTTGCGGGCCTGCCGCACGACGTGCCTCAACACATGCTGCAGCGCGCGTTGGTCCGGCATGTCACCCCAGTGATAGCGGATTCCGTCATAGTCGAACGCCGGCCGGAACACGTCCTGCTCGAAGCCGAGCATCGCCGCTTCGGGCCAAGCTCGTGGCATCCCCGGCTGCACGTCCACGGTGTGGTAGCCGTGTGCACGTAGGATCGCCGGTAGCGTCGCGGCGTCGCTTGCCAGCAGCGTATCGAGATAGCGGCGGTCTTCGATGACGATGCCGCTGAACAACTCGGCGTGCGAGAACACCGACCCGCCGCCGCGTACCGTCGGTTGGATCCAGCCCGAGGCTGCGTGCAGATCATGTCGGTGGAGCTCGGTCTCGGCGTCCATGAGCCAGCGCTCGAACTCGGGGCGCGCTCGGTTGCCCAGGACGCCACGACCATACGATTCGATGAACAGAACGTAGACGTCCACGTTCGCGAGACGTGCGAGGTCCTGCGGAGTGGCCGCTAGTTCCCGCGCCGCCGTCTGCGCTCGTTCTGCGAACACCTCGCCGACACGCCAATCGCGCGTGCGAATCATCGTCGCAACGTCGTCGAGCGCCGCCTCGAACGAGCTCGTACGCCACAGCGTCGTGTTGGGCAGGTTTCGATCGCCGATGACAAAGCCGAGGACGACGGCAAGCTGGCTGACGACCAAGAGTCCGCCCGCGAAGCGCGCGTTCGTGCACGCTCTGAGCACGGCGGCGCAGCTCTGATAGACGAGCCAGTAGAGGCCTCCAGCCAGGATCCCTGCGGCGGCGCCGAGCAACCATTGCACCGGAACCGAGTAAGCGTGGAGTAAGAGGTGCACCAGCGCTGGCGCTTCCAGCAGATCGACATGCGGCTTGAATGGTCGGCCGTAGAGCATGGGAAGCAGCGTCACGCCAACGCGGTAGAGCGGGACGAACAGCACGCAGAGTGCCATGGCGTGCGCCATCGGCCGGCGAAAGCCGAACGCGAGCACGGCGACCGAGCCCAGCGCCAGCAGGAGCAGCAAATCTGGGCTCGGCCGTAGCCACGCCGCGCTCGCGACGATGTCCTCGGCGGGATTGGGAAACACGGCGAGCGCATGCAGCGCGACCAAAGCGACGAGGACTCGGATCCAGCGAATCATCGCTGCTCCCGCGGAAGTTCGATGAAGCGACCGTCGCGGAAGCGGAACCCGCCGACGAGGCGATGGATGCGTCCAGCGCGGCAGTCATAGCCAAAGGCGCGCAGCACTTCGCCTTCGGCGAAACGATCGACATCGGCCAATGCGGCTGTCCACGGCAGGTCTCGGGTCGCGGCGAAACGATCGGGCGCGGCGATTTTGAAGATCCAAGGTGGCGTGGTGCCGAGCTGGCGGACGAGCAATACCAGATCGATGCTCGACCGGCGGGCGATGGTTCCCGTGGCGATCGTGGGCGCGAGCGTTGCGAAGGTTCCGCCGCCGGGGTTTCCCGTCGTCAGCGCATCGAGCGAGAGTTTGGCGATCGAGGCACCGAGTTGTCCGCGGGCGCGGAGAGCGTCGCGCTCTCGCTTGTACCGAATCGGCGGGCTTGGAGCTTTTGGCAGTTCGTTGGTCGCTGCATCCGCGAACGCGAGTAACGCTTCGCCCTGGCGCAGCAAGGTGTGTTCGAGCCGGAGGCTCCGCCAGCCACGCGCATACTCCTGGCCAAGCAGCAGCAGCGCGACGCCGAGGAGCGGGCCGGCGACGCGTGCCATGCGGCGTGGCGCGAGCACGAACAGGGCACCCACAAGCCCGATTGGCAGCAGAGTCGCACCCCAACACATCTCCTTGATGAGCCCGTCTGCGAGTGCGATCGGAATGAGTTCGTGTGTCATCGAAACGATGATCGCGATGCCGACGAGTGCAATGCTGAGCCAGGAGGCGAACTCGGCCACGTGCTCCGTGCGTTGCCGCCGCTGGACTGCAAGCAGGCTGCACGCGAGCGTCGCGACTAACAGCAGCGCTCCGAGCACGATACCGTCGACGGTAGTTCCGGGAAGAACGTCCGGCAGCGCCACGCCCCCGACGCGCGCAAGCGACTGCAACGCGGAGAGCGGACTCGTCCAGAGCGTTCCGCCGAGACCCGGTCGCACGCGTTCCCCATCGCGACAGACGAGCAGCCCGAGGTTGCCGAGCACGATCCACACCGCCGTCGGTGTCAGCACCGAGCGGTGCGCGGCGAAGGCTTCCAACGCCACGAGTGGCGCCAGTGCGAGCCAGAGGAGGTTCCCTGTGGCGTGTGTGAACAGTGCGATCTGGCACAACGCGGCCGCGACTGCGAAGCGCCAGCCGCGGGCACGCGACCCACGCAGCGCAAGGATGGCCAGTAGCGCGCACGCGACCGGCAGGAACAGCCGGAAGCGCGCGAAGAGTAGCCAGTCGGCGGCGAACGCGGGCGAGAACAACGCGGCGGCGACGAGCAGCTTGGCGCCGGCGGTCATGCGCATGGGTTGCACGCACGCGCGCCCGATGCCGATCACGACCCCGAGGGCGAGGAGCCATGCGAGGAGTGCGAGCGCGCGCGGGTCCAGCCCGAGTTCCAATCCTCCGAGGTGGAGCGCGCGAAACACGACCTCGTTGGCGCGATCGGAGAAGTCGATGAAGCGTGACCAGGCGAACGTGAGCGGCGGCTCTCGCCAGACCGCGCGCCACTCGAATGGTTCCGGCGCGAGTGACGCGTAGGTCCACGACCACGCCAGCGCGGCGGCTGCCGGGATGAGCCACAACCAGCGACGTAGGTTCAAGCCGGCACGCGGAGAACGAGACAGAGGTAGCGCAACAGCCGCTTGCCGTAGAGTCGCTCGAGCGCGATTCCGCCGAGGAACGCGTCGGCGACGAGGCGTCCCGATCGCAGCGGGCAGGCTCGTCGGAATCGGCGCAATCGACGCTCGCTGCGCGCCAGCACGACCTCTTGGCGTGCGGGCACCTGCTCGCTCAGGTCGTAGCTACGGTCGATGGCGAGCCCTGCGTGCGCGGCCGCCGCGTGCCATGCGTCGATGTCGTGGATGCACGCGTTGCCCCAGGCCTGGATGAGCATCTGTGCCGCCGCGTCGTCTTGTGTCGTGGGGCCGCTGGCGACGTCCTCGACGAGCACGAGTCTGCCCCCGTCGGCCAACGACCGAGCAAGATTGGCCAGCGCGCGTGGCAGGTCGGTCGCATGGAACAGCGCTTCGACCGATACGATTCGGTCGAACGTATCCTGGATTGGCTGGTCGTAGCTCTGCCGGCGGAACTCGCAACGCTCGGCCACACCGCAGCTTCGGGCTTGTTGGCTGGCGCGTTGCAGTTGGTAGCGACTGAGTCCGAGGCCAACGTAGGTGCCCGCGCAGCGCTGCGCCCAGGCGATTAGCGTTCCGCCGAACCCGCAGCCGACATCGAGAATACGTGGATTCTCCGATGCCTCGAGCCGCTGCCACATCCACGCGTGCAACCCGGAAGTGCCGGCGCCAGGGCCGCTATCCACGCGGCTTGGCGGTGTGAGTCGCTTGTGGAGGTCGAGGCGTTCTCCCGCCCGTGCTCCCGACAGGCGTCGGCGCAGCCACTCGTAGCGGGCGAGCGACTCATAAAGCGCGCGTTGCTTTCGTTCTTGCGTCTGCATTCGCCTCCATCCTCGCGTACAATGCCTGTCGTCCGCCACCGGGTACTGCCAGTCGCTCGTGCCTGCTTCTGTCTCGATGAATCATGTTCTCCCATTCCGGGTCGCGCTCCGCGCTCACTGCCCGCCGCGAGGCCGGCGTTGAACACGACGATCTCCACGTACGCCTACTGGGTCGAGACCGTTGGCAGAGGCGCGCTGCGGCGCGTGGCGGTCCCAGCGGCGCCGGGTCCCGGCCGCAGTCTTCTCGCAGCGGAGTTCGGTGCCGTCAGCCCAGGCACCGAGCGGCTCGTCGGCCAGGGCATGGTCCCGCCGAGTGCGCGCCAGGCGATGGCGTGTCGTTCGATGCAGGGTTCGTTCGGGCTGCCCGTCTTGTATGGCTACTGTCTCGTTGGTACCGGGATCGCTGGTGCAATCGCTGGGCGCCGCGTGTTCGTCATGCATCCGCACCAGGCGATCGCAGAGGTTGCGGATGCGCATTGCGTGCAGCTTGGCTCGCACGTCCCTGCCGCGCGCGCGACGCTGATCCCCAACCTGGAGACGGCGCTCAATGCGGTCTGGGACGCGGAACTCGACGGTTCCGAGCGAGTCGTCGTGTTCGGGGCTGGTGTCGTCGGTCAGTTGCTCTGCTATGTGCTGAGTCGGGTTGGCACACCGGCAACTCTCGTCGATATCGACCACCGACGGCTGGAGTCGGCGCGGTCATGGCCGGTCTCAGCGCTGCGTCAGGTTCCCCCGGGGCACTTCGACGTCGCCTTTCACGCGACCGGCACGGGCGCGGGCTTGCAGGCGAGCCTGGATGCGGTCGGCTTCGAAGGGCGTGTGCTCGATCTTTCCTGGTACGGCACAAGGCCGGTCACGTTGGATCTTGGCTCGACATTCCATTGGCAACGCAAGTCCATTGTCGCGACTCAGGTCGCGCACGTGGCCGCCTCCAAGCGAGATTGCACGACCTGCAGCGATCGCATGACCGAGGTCCTGCGCTTACTCGATTGCTGCGAACTCGATGGTTTGCTTCCCGAACCGATCGCCTTCGCCGACTTGCCTGAGTTTATGGCCAGTCTCTACCGTGGCGAAGGCACCGTGCCTGTCCCCCTGATTCGATATGATCCATTGCCTGCACTGAGTGACGCATGATCTACCTATTCGAGGCCGGCCAGAGCGACAAGGACCGGCGCCTACCGTGGGCGAAGCTGGCAGCGCAGGGACAGTGTACTTTGGTCTCGATGTCAGCAGCGACGCCGCTGATCGACCAAATCCGCTCGGTCGCCGACGGCGACGCGGCGACCAGCGTCGTCTTGGATGAACGCGACATCGAGGCGCCGGGTGTGCCGTCATGGCTTCGCCAGTTGCCTGCGGTCTGTGCTACGTATCTGGTGCTGCACGAGCGGCCGCGTGCGCAACCGGAGGTCATTCAGGCTTGGTGCTCCGCGGTCGATGGTGTCTTGGCTACGTCAGCGCGTCACGGTCTCGATACCGACGCGACCGTGGTCGTGCCCACAAACGCATCCGAGCTTTGTTCTGCCCTCGCGCCGGAGCCGCTGCGTAGGCCATGCGTGCGGCAGGTGGCCCAATGCGTGCTGCCGACGAAGCGTGGCGAGTTCGATGTGCGCGTCTATTCGGTCGATGGGGCCGAGGATGCGTTGCTCGTGTCCATGGGAGACCTCGGACTGGCACCAACCTTTGTGCGTGTGCATTCCGAATGCTTCACCGGAGAGGTCCTCGCCTCGCTCAAGTGTGACTGCGACGGGCAGCTCGAGTTGGCCATGACCGAGGTCGCCCGGCGTGGTCGCGGCGCGATCGTCTATCTCCGCCAAGAGGGGCGTGGTATCGGGCTGGGCAACAAGATTCGCGCCTATGCGGAGCAGGCCAAGGGGGCCAACACGGTCGAGGCCAACCACATTCTTGGCTTTCCCACGGACCTGCGCGATTTTGCGGCGGCGGCCGTCATCTTGCGGGACAGCGGCGTGCAGGAGATCGAGCTTCAGACCAACAACCCGCGCAAGACGAGTGCGCTGCGCGCGCACGGTATTCGTATCCGTGCTGTCCTGTCGACGGCGCTGGATCCGAACCCGCATAACCTCGATTACCTTCGCGTCAAGTGCGAGACGCTTGGGCATCTCGGCTTGCGCGACGTGTTGCCACCAAGGCGGGTGCGACGAGGCTGGCAGCCGGACAGCACGTTAGTCATCTTCGATTTGGACGGAGTCGTGCAGTTCGGACAAAGGATCCCCGAGGATGCTGTCGCCCTGGTCAACCAGCTGCGCGCCCGCGGGTATACTCTGCGATTTCTCACCAATGACGCCTATAACAGTCGCATGACTCGGTGTATGGAACTCCGGCAGTCTGGGATACGTGTGGATCTGGCGGAGATGTACACGGCGTCATCGCTGGTGGCTCGCTACGCCGCAGGCAATGGAACGGTCCTGCCGCTGATGAGTGGGCCAGGGCTCGACGAGTTCGCGAGCTTGCCGCTTGCACGCGCCACCGCCGACACCGTTGTCGTTGGTGATTGGTTTGACGACTACGAACGAGCGCTCTTGCAGGATGCGTTCACCGCGGTGCGCAACGGTGCAGAGCTCGTCGCCGTGCATCGGAAACCAAGCTGGAATCGAGACGGTGAGCAGAGAATCGACGTCGGGTTCTGGGTTGCGGGGATCGAGCACGCCACGGGTTGCAAGGCGACGGTGATTGGCAAACCGGCGGCGTACGCCTATACGGCCGTTCTCGCCGATAGCGGTTTCGATGCCGCGAACGCGATCATGATCTCGGATGAGGTCGTGCCAGATCTCGAGGGGGCGACGCAATCCGGTCTCTATCCGATGCTGTTCGATCCGAGCGGCGTCGGTGAGTTTCCGGGACTGGTAGCTGCGGATTATGACGCCGTGCTTCGACTGCTCGATGACGCGACGGAAGAACGGTGCGCTTCCAGCTGATCGAGCCACCGTCCGACAACGCGCTCACGGGTGGCTATCTCTACAACCATCGCGTGGTGCTCGAACTCGCGCGTCCCGATGGTGCGACCCGTTGCGCCGTCGCGCGGCATGAAATTGACGATGCGCTTCTCCGTCGAAAGGGGCCGTGCATTGTCGACAGTCTCTATTTGTCCGAGGTTTCGCCGCGCGCGCTGGAGGGCGACCCGCCGGTGCTGTTGCTCGTGCACTATATGGCCGACGATGCCGGTGGAGCGGTCGATCCGCGGGTCAGTGCCGCCTTGCGGGCGGCGCGTGGGGTGATCGTCACGAGCGGGTTCATGTCGGCACGCGTCCGAGCGCGGGCGCCGGGCGTGCGTGTGCGTGTTTGCCGTCCAGGTGTCGATCCGTTCGCGCTTGCGATTCCGAGCGAGCGTGACACTGGCCTGTGCCAAATCCTGACGGTGGCAAACTTCGAGCGTCGCAAGGGGCACCTTGACCTGCAGGAGGCGTTGCGTGAGGTCTGCGACTTGGAGTGGCATTGGCATGTCATTGGCGACGTTGCGGTCGATCGCGAGTACGCTGCGGAGTTTGGGCGGGAGGCCGTGCGCCTCGGCATGGCGGGGCGCACGACGGTTCACGGACCGCTGTCGGTCGAGCTCGTCCGTGAGCACTTCGAGAGCGCTGACCTCTTCGCGTTGCTGACCACCTACGAGCCGTATGGCATGGTCTTCGCCGAGAGCGTCGCTTCGGGGACCCCGGTGGTCGCCTACGACGTCGGCGGGGTCGGCGAGTCCGTGAGGGATGGGCACACGGGCTTCCTCGTCAAGCCCGGAGCACGCGCCGACGCAGCACGCTGTATCCGCGATCTCCTCGAGTCGCCGTTGCTGCGCGCGCGGATGCGGCAGGCTTGTGTCGACGATGCGCCGCGGTTTTCGACCTGGGGCGCCGCAGCCGAGTGCTTCGCTCGGAGCGCGGACGACCTTGCTCGGTTTTGATAGAAAAAATGACTACGACACGTTTTTTCCGTCGCTTGCGTAGGAGATGGCGAAGAGCGCGATTGCCGTCGTGGTGAGTCCTGTGCGGAGGGCTGGGGAGGCGGTTGGCAGGAGCATGATGAGTTGTAGGACGACGACGATGGCGCAGATCGTTTTGGCGCGACGGTTGTCGCCGTCGAGCGGTTTGGGGTCGTGGATCGGTTTGCCGCGGGCACTCATGACGAGGACGTAGGCGTAGCGGAAGAGTGGCAGCGCTAGGACAAAGGGGCTGGCGCCGAGGTAGAGCCAGGCGAGTTCGGCCAGGGCGAGGGTCGTGAACTGGTCGGCTTCCATGTCGAGGAGTGCGCCGCCTGGTGTTCCGCCGAAGTGCCGTGCCGCCCAGCCGTCGAGTAGGTCGCCGCTGACCGTGACGCAGAGGGCCACGACGAGCCACGCGGGTAGGCCACCGAGGGCGGCCGCGGTTGCGGTTGCCACGACCAGTGCCACGAGGCGCACAGCGGTGATCCCGTCTGCGAGGGTTCGTCCTGCGTCGACAATGCGCCAGAGCACCGCGTAGGAGACGAGCGTGGTTGCGGGAAGCACCCAAGCAAAAAACGGAATCCATGGCGCGGCAGTGATGAGCGTGAGCCAGAGGATTGCCTGGGTGCGCATCCAACGCTCGATGCTGCGGCGGCGCCGTGCTAGGCTGCCGGCATTTCCAGGAGTCGAAGGTTCACCGTCCAATGTACACACTCACGATACGCAACTACTTGAAGTGCGCTCATTCACTCAAGGGTGAGATTTTTCAGGAAGCACAGTTGATGCACGTCATCACCTATGAGGTCGAGGCGCAGTTTCGTCGGCGTACGCTCGACGAGCACGGGCTTATTGTTGACTTCGCCAGCGCACAAGAGGGCCTGCAGAACATCCTCGCGTCTATGAACTTCAAGAATCTCGACGAGCACCCGGACCTGTTGGGCAAGAACACCACGACCGAGTTCCTCTGCAAGTACTTGCACGATGCGCTCTGGACCGCAGTCGAGGGCCAGTTCGTCGGCCAGATCGCCGTCATCCTGCGTGAGAGCCCGGTTGCGTTTGCGACCTATGAAGGGGCGACTCGCGGCGAATAGTCGGCGCCCGCAGGGCCGCTTCGTAGAGGCGATAGCGGGCGGACTCGCGGGCTCCCATTGCGACCAAAGGCTTGACCATGCCGACGTTGTCGGCGAGCACCCAGGACATCTCGCAGTCGTGATAACCGGACCCGGTGCCGCGTTCGATGTGTTCCAGGATCAGCAGCGAGTCGACGCCCTTGCCGCGCAGCTCTGGCACGATTCCGAGGGTCACGACGCGGAACCTGTCGGTCTTCCGGACGGCGCGCAGCAGCTTGACGAATCCGAAGGGCCAGAGTCGCCCGTTGCAGGCTCGGATGCCGACGTTGACATCCGGGAGGCCGAGGATGAAGCCGACGGGTTCGCCGTCGCGCTCAGCGATCTGGCAGAGTTCGGCACAGGCGATGCGACGGAAGTCCTTCGCGGCATGGGCAAACTCTGCGTGACTCATCGGGGCGAACGCGAAGTTTTTGGCCCAGGATCGTTGGTAGACCGTGTGGAGTCGGTCCACTTCGTTGGCAAAGTTCCGAAGGTCGAGGTTGCGGATCTGGACCTTGGCGCGCCTGGTGGCGATGCGGCGCCCGCGCGCTAGCCGTTCTTGGTCGGCAGCGAAGCGATTGCACTCGAATGCGAGCAGGTCCTTGCAGGGCTCGAGCCCGTAGGCCAACAGCAGATCTTCTTGCCCCGGAGGATGCTGGTTCATCTGGATGCGCGGTGGGAGGTCGAATCCGCTGACTTGCAGCCCGCATGTATGATTGGTCGAGAGTTCGATCGGGCCACGCATGGCTGCAAGTCCGTGCGCACGCAAGAACTCCGCGGCCGCGTCGAGGAGCAGCGCTGCCCCAGGCGCGTCCGGCGCCAGGAAGTGTCCGAAGACGCCGGTTTGGTCCTTCGCGTAGTCGAGTGCCAACTGGTCCACGGTCGCCGAAATCCGCCCGACGGCACGTTTGCCGTCCCGGAGGATCCAGAATGTCGACTCGGCGTGCTCGAAGAATGGATTGCGGCGCGGATCGATTCGCCCGAGTTCGTCGGCCGTTAGCGGTGGGACGAACGCTGGCATCGAGGCCATGACGAGGCGCGGAACGTCGACAAACGTTCGCCGTTGGCGCCGCGTGGCGGCCAGTTCTATCGAGTATCCCATGGAAGCGTTTTGCCTCATCGGCTCGTACTTGCCAACATCATGCTGTGTGTTCTCGATGGTGGAGTCTCGTTCCTGTCCTCGCCGGGCTGGTCGTGTCGTGTGCGTCGGATCCGAATCCGAAGCAGCCGGTCCTCGTGGATGCCGCGGTGATCCAGACGCACGCGGGAGATTTGCGCGCACTGGAGCAGCGCTTCCGCAATCGAGACCCGACCTATCCGCTGGAGCGCGATCGACTGCTCAAGCTGGATCCGAAGCTGGCCCCGTGGCTCGCCAAGGTCATGGTCTGGTATGCGGTGGGCGACAACGACAAGCTCACGCAACACGGCTTAGCCGCCGAACAGCTCGAGGGGGTCAAGGGAACCGAGCAGCGCACGCTTTTTCTCGCGCGTGACGAGCTGAAGCGGCTCGGGGGTGCGGGGCGTGCGGCGATCCGCTACTACCTCGTTCGTGATCGTCGCACGCAGCTTCGCGATCTGGGTTGCTGGCTGTTGCGCGTCCACGATCCAGATGAGGTCATCGCCATGGCCGACGACGAGCTGCACAAGGGGCCGGCGTCATCCAAGCGTGCCGTGCTGCGGTTGCTTGGCTATTTCGGTCGGCATGACAGCGCCAAGCGCCTGCTCGATGAGTTCGCCCGGTCCGAAGATTGGCAGCTGCGCGGGACGGCAGTTCGCGCTCTGGCCCGTCGCGTCCCGCGAGCAGAGGTCGACCAACGCCAGGCGTTTCTCTGGGACGTGTTCGAGCACGATTCCGACGCATGGGTGCGCCAGGAGGCGCTGCGGGCGCTCGGCGACTTGGGTGATGTCACGCAAGTGCGGCGCCTGGTCACGACCCTCGAAGGCCTGCTCAAGGCGGATCGGCCGCGCGAGGCGCGCGCCGTGGGCGCCGCGTTGAAGGCATTGACTGGCCACGGCTACGGCACGAAGGTGTCCCGCTGGCGGACGTGGCTTGGTACGCGGCGCTGACAGAAGCGGTTCGGTCTGGAGAAGGTTAGCGCATGAGCAAGAGCACATCAGCAGGCCCGGCACCAGCGGGCGGGGAGTGGCGCATCGCCGAAACGTCGAAGCGATGCGATGGTTGTGGGGCCCCGTTCCTGCCGGAGCAGTCTTTCTTCTCGTATCTTGCGGTCGACTCGAGTCCCGAGTTGCCGACCCTGGTGCGCAAGGACTACTGCGTCGCTTGCTGGGAGACGCGGGCGCGGAGCCTGGATGCGCCGATCTTTTGGAAAGCCCGTCGTCAAGGGAGCGCCGAGGACGCCAACGTCGTCGATCTGAACTCCCTCAACCAGTTGTTCCTGCAACTACTCGAGGACGAGCGCCCGGAGGTCGAGACACTACGCTACGTCGTCGGACTGATGCTGTTGCGTAAGAAGGTCCTCAAGGTCGTGCGCAATGCCGGTGGCGCGCGCGGGGACTTGGTGTTCAAGGATCCGCGGAACCCGGAGCAGCGCATGCGCATGGCGACTCCGGACCTGTCGGAGGAGAGTCTCGAGCTGCTCAAGGAGCAACTCGGTACCATTCTGGGTTGAGAGCGTTCTGGTTTGAGGCGTATCGGGTTTGGGAGCCCTGGGGAAATGACGACTGCCGCAATCGATTCTGTTCCGCTCTTGGATGTACCGCGCGACGAGGCACCGCTGCATGACGACCTGCAGGCCGTGTTCGAGCGTGTCCTGCACAGCGGTCGCTACATTCTCGGGCCGGAGGTGGACGCCCTCGAGCAAGCGTGTGCCGACTACATTGGCACGGCTCACGCGATCGGCGTCTCGTCGGGTTCGGACGCCGTGCTCGCTCCTCTCATGGCGCTCGGCATCGGGCCAGGGGACGAGGTCGTTTGTCCGACGTTCACATTCTTTGCCACGGCGGGCGCGATCTCGCGCGTTGGGGCCACACCGGTCTTCGTCGACGTCGATCCGGTCACTTTCAATGCGGGTGCCGAGCAGTTCGAGCCGGCGCTCTGCGAACGGACCAAGGCGGTTCTTCCTGTGCACCTCTTTGGTCAGGCGGTGGCCATGCCCGAGCTGGTCGCGTTGGCGAGCTCGCGCGGCATTGCCGTGATCGAGGACGCTGCGCAGGCCATCGGCGCGCGCTACGAAGGCCAGGGCGCCGGGGCGTTCGGCGACTGCGGTTGCTTCTCGTTTTATCCGACCAAGAACCTCGGCGCTCTCGGGGACGCCGGGCTCATCACGACCAACGACGACCAGCTCGCGCACCGACTCCGCATCCTGCGGCAGCATGGCATGGAGCCGCGCTACTATCACTCGGCCATTGGCGGCAACTTCCGCATCGATGCACTGCAAGCCGCGCTCCTCCGTGTGAAACTTCGCAATCTGGAGGACGCGCATGCCAAGCGCCGACACAACGCAGATCGCTATACGAGCGCGTTCGAGCAGGCCGGATTGACCGCCGCGGCGTTGACGCCACCGCGAGACGGAACCGGCGCTGGGATCTGGAATCAGTACACGATTCGCGTGCACGATGGCAAGCGCGACGCACTCCGTGAGCACCTCACCGAGAAGCGGGTCGGCACGGAGATCTACTACCCAGTCCCGTTGCACCTGCAGGAGTGTTACGCCGGCCTGGGCTATGCGGCCGGCGCATTCCCCATCGCCGAGAAGGCCGCGACGGAGGTGCTGTCGCTACCGATTTTTCCGAGTCTGCGCACCGAAGAAATCGACTACGTGGTCGCTGCGGTCTGTGAGTTCTATCGGTAGCGCGGTGACGCTGCCGCTCCGGGATCCGCGAGCCATGCTGTGCATTCGACCTGGGAATGGCACCGGATCGACCTACTCGAGCCGGGCACGCGCGGAGTTGGGGTAGAGCGGGTAGGCCGGGCGATCGGGAAGCTGGAATCGCTCAGGCGTGCTTCGGTAGCGAAAGCCCACCTGCGGACCTCGCAGCAGGAAGCGTTGTCGCTCGCTTGCGCGCGCAATGAGGTCGGGGGAGTACTCGACGCCGTGCCAGTTGGCGCAGTGAGCTGGGCTGTAGCCGAGGTAGAGGCCGCGGCGTCGGTGGCCTGCCGAGTTCTTTCGCGCACCGTGGGTCAGGCTTTCGGTGAACAGGATGACATCGCCCGCCCGGACAGGTAGCTCCTTGTAGCCAGGAATGGTGGCCCAATCGACGCGCCGGCGCCCGTTCTCATGGCCCTCCATCATTGCGAAGATGTCCAGGTCCTTCGTTGGTGGATCCCAGTCGAGGTCCAGCATCGAGTATGGGTTGCGGGCGCAGGCCTTGTGGCTCCCCTCGATCACGCAAAACGGACCGTCGTCCGGCCCGCAGTCGACGATCGGGACCACGACCTTGACGTAGGTGCAGCGCGGTCGACCCTCGACCAGGCGATACGTGGAGAGCGGCTCGGGGATCGCGTGCAGGCAGAGCCCCATGCCCGGCCCGCGCGTGATCGTGTAGGCCTCGGTCAGACGGAATGGGTCGTCCATCAAGTCCTCGACGTAGCCGTAGTAGGCCGCGTCGTCGATGAACGTGAGCGCGTCTGGGACCGGGTCGAGCACGTTGAGGATGCGGTACTCGTTGATCATCGGAGTCCAGACTGGGATCGACCAGGGCAGTCGGTCCACGCCAGCGTCGTCGAGATCGGCGATTTTCGTGCCGAGCGCGAGGACGCGGTCGCGGTCGAGGACTCCGTCGAGCTTCAGATAGCCCTTGAGGTCGAAGTGGAAGGCTTCTTCGGGGGAGAGCATCGGAGTTGTCGGCGATCTTGGCGATTGGCTGGTGGGGCGGACGAGTCGGACCCAGAATCTCGAGCATGGAGCATGCTCTCTTGCCGGCAGAAGCGCGGAAGGGCTCCGCTTCCAACGATCTTTTTCGGATTTCTTCGCCGGTCCTGAAGTTGCCGAATTCTCCTGGCCGTTGTCTGGGCAGCGGTCGACGGGCACGCCTTCCATGATGTCGAAATCGTTCTTCACTGGAAAGGCCACCCATCGAACGCGGTGTCCGACGTCACAGACCGCGATGGCCTCGTCACGCTCGACCGCTACGGGCCGGGGTTCTACAATGTGAGGGTTTGGGTTGCGGACCATGCCGCCTTCACGGTCCAGCGGCCGCCGAGTCGTCAGCCAAGGAGCGCGGCAAGTAGACCTCGCGTGCCTGCTACTTTCCCGGATCCAGGTATTGCATGGCGCCGACCACATTGCCTTCCGTGTCTTCGAACATGATCAGCGTGCCGACAGTCTCGATGACCATCGCCGGCATCGTGATCTTGCCGCCGTGGGCCTCGATGGACTCGCCGATCGCCGCGACATCCTCCACGCCGATCGAGCACTCGTAGCCGATCATGCCTTTGCCCTCGACTGGTTCGCGGCGTTTCTGCAGCGCGCCGTGGATCGC